>JAUNRC010000095.1 GCA_030535875.1 Akkermansia sp.
AGCAACCCAGCAGCAACTGCTGACCGGTCTGACCACGGCTGTAGAAAGTACGCTTGAGCTGAGAACCGCCGAATGAACGGTTATCAAGCAGACCGCCATACTCACGACCGAAGGGCACGCCCTGAGCCACGCACTGGTTGATGATGTTGCAGCTCACCTCAGCCAGACGATATACGTTGGCCTCGCGGGCACGGAAATCACCACCCTTCACGGTGTCGTAGAACAGACGATAGACGGAGTCACCATCGTTCTGGTAGTTATGGGCGGCGTTCACACCACCCTGAGCGGCGATGGAGTGTGCACGGCGGGGGCTGTCCTGGTAGCAGAAACACTTCACATTGTAACCCAGCTCGGCAAGGGTGGCAGCAGCGGAGCCGCCTGCCAGACCCGTACCGACGATAAGCACGGTATACTTACGACGGTTGTTGGGGTTGATGAGCTTGGCCTCGCGCTTGTACTTAGTCCATTTCTCGGCGATGGGGCCATCCGGAATGCAGGAATCCGGCATGTAATCACTTACGGGAAACTTAATTTCTTTCATAATTGAAGAGGAGTTTGTAAGGGGTTATTTAAGGATACCGAGCATCACGCACACAGGGATG
This sequence comes from Akkermansia sp., assembly GCA_030535875.1. Lineage (GTDB taxonomy): Bacteria > Verrucomicrobiota > Verrucomicrobiia > Verrucomicrobiales > Akkermansiaceae > Akkermansia. The sequence continues at coordinate 603 of JAUNRC010000095.1, forward strand.
GCGATGAAACCGCCGCACACCACAATGCCGAAGAGTGTACCGACCAGGCAGTAAAGCGGACGCACCTTTCGAGTGGCAAGACCGAAGGTCTGCAGCACGGACTGGAAACCGTGGCGCACGTGCATGAAAAGGCAGCAGATGGCGATGATGTAGAAGAAGGAGCACAGGGGATCCTGGAAGGCATGAATGATGTGCTCATAGCAGTTGGCGGGATCGCCGTTGAACGTGAGCTGCCACAGGTGGAATACGATGAAGCAGAGAATCATGATGCCGGTAATAACCATCGTGCGGGAAGAAAGGGTAGCCTTGAGCGTACCTTCCTTCTGGTAGTGGGTGCGGGCATTGTAGTTCTCATACTTGAGCACCAGAGTAAGCACAATATGCACCAGAGCCACGGCCAGCAAGCCCAGACGAATGGACCAGAGCAGCCAGGCGGGCATGGAGTGCAGCCCCGTTGCGTAGTATTCAATCCAGGAGCGGTCACCAGCTGCCACATCACCACCGAAGATGGTCATATTGCCGGCCAGGTGCCCCACCAGGAAGAGGAGGAGACACGCCCCCGTAAGAGCCACAAGGATCTTGCGGCCGATGGAGGACGTGACGAATTTGCATGCTGTCGTGATAATATCGTTCATAAGTGCAATAACGTCTTTGCGCCCCTCACTCTACTATAATTCACACGAAAAGGCAAGCACCAATCCGCTATCAGGCGTTAAAAAATGCTGTCAGGCACAAGCAGTAGCAGTGCAAAAATGACGAGCAACACAGCAAACACAGCATCTATCAAGCTCGTATGGCGCACATAACAAGCTCGCAAGGGCCGCCATTGCAGCAAGCCCGACCACAACACCCAGCCCAGCAATCCGGCCAAGGAGAGCGCCACCATCAGCACCGGAGCATACCATGACATCCCGGCATGAGCACTCAAAGGACCTGCCGACAGGGTAAGAATGAACAACATGCACTTGGGGTTAAGAATATTACAGAGGAACCCCTGCCACAGCAACACCGTGCAGCTCTGCAAAGCCGTCTGTGACTGACCTAAGTCGGTCTCCTCCCGCTGCCGGCGGAACGGAAAAATGCGGTAGGCGAGATAGAGCAACCACGCCGCTGCAGCCCAGAGCATATAAGAGCTCCAGCTCTGCTTCATCACCCAAGCCCCGGCCGTACAGGCCACCACGGCCTGTATGAAAAACCCCAGACTGATACCGGTCCCGACGGCTACTCCACGGCGAAAGCCCTGCGCCAATGCCGTTCGGAACACGAAAAAGACATCCGGCCCCGGACTGAGCTGTGAGAGCATGAGCAGCCCGCTCACGATAACAATGCTGAGAACAGCCTCCGCCATCACACTACATCTCCCCTGCACTCCGCCAACGGCATCACGGCGTTGCCACCCAAACCGAACTTCCGTTCCCGAATGGTGGGAGTGAGCGCCGTTGATGTCTCATAAGCACAGCGGAACATCTCCATCTTGGCATCGATATTGTCAGCATGGTGCAGCACGAGTGCCTCGGGTGTCTTCGGTACAACGGGCGAACCGAACTCCAGACTACCATGATGTGAGGCTATCAGGTGCAGCAGGTGCAGTCGTACTTGCTCTGTCGCCGGTTGCAGACTTTTCCACGCAGTTCGCTGCTCCGGCGTGCATACTGTCTTCCACAGGCTGTTGACGATTTCTATTCCCAACGAAATATGCCCCATCAATTCACCCATCTCATGGTACTCCACCCCGAACCCGCTCTCCGGGCACCCGGTTTCCCACATTTTACCACAATCATGGAACAGGGCACCGGCCAGCACCAAATCACGGTTCACATGAGGATAGGCCCCGCATATCGCCATGGCCGCCCGCATGACCCCCGCCGTATGTTCCGCCAGTCCGCCGCGGCGGGCATGGTGCATGTTACGAGCGGCCGCAGCACGACGAAATCTCGCCTCATGCACCGAAACAAAGGCACGACAAAGCGCAGACAACCGCGGCTCCGTCATACCATCCACCACATCAAGGATATACTGCCAGTCCTGCTTATGACGCTCCGCCATATCAGCCCCGCCACTCAGCATTGCTTCCTCCTGCTCGGGGGTGAGAGGCACAAAATCCATATCCGAGGCCTCCATTCCATACGGGGAGTTCTGCCAGACAGCAGTCACCGCCAGCGCAGCCCCCTCCTGCAAGGCACGACAAGCGGCATTCCACGGCGCATTATCCCAGACCTTTATGACCATGTTATCGCTTGCATCGGCAAAGGTCAACTCCAGATACGGCTTACCGTTACGCGTGGTTCGGGACAGGCTGCGAACAAGCTGCACATGCACACTTCCCTGCACTGCGGCATCCGCCGCTGCACTTCTGAGCCTGCTGATAGTATCGTAAATCACAGAGGCATTCTATCGCAGCACCGCGCGGCTGTCAATAGCACTCCGACAAGCGAGACAAAAATAGCGAAAAAATCCGTTTTTCCGTCACTATGAGCTTGCAGTGAGCAGCGTTATATGGTAGGCTGAGTAAGTGATTTTACGGGCACTACTGCCCACCGTCCTTTTTCCACTCGCAGTCCTCTCACTATGCTCGCCATCGTTATTACAGACAGCACCGGCTATTCTCACTTTCACCCGCTCCCCGCTGAGAACGGGTGCCGCTTCACTCTGGGGCGCGCAGCGGAATGCGATTTCAGCCTGCCCGAAGAAGAGACGCTGGCCGATTACCACTGCATGCTGACTTTGGTCGACGGCTATGTCTACCTTCAAGCCTACGACTCCCAATACGGCATCTTTTGCGGCTCCCGCGAAGTCCGCGAAGAATACATGACCAACGAACGCGAGTACGCTCTGGGTAGTTGCCGACTCATGCTCACCCAAACGGAAGACGAGCCGGCTCCCGCCACCGTCACACGCGTGGCCAAGTTGCAGCCCAAAAGCGTCACACGCGTGGCCAAGCTGCAACCCAAGTCCGTCACTCAGGCTCCTCAGCAACCAACCACCCCGACGGTCAATCGCGTAGCCAAGTTGCAGCCCAAAACCGTCACGCGCGTGGCTAAGTTGCAGCCCAAGTCCGTCA
>JAUNRC010000043.1 GCA_030535875.1 Akkermansia sp.
ACCTCCACTTCGCCGATGGTGTACATACGACCATCGCCGCCCCCACAACGAACTCTATTGAGGGCAGCGTCTATATCGGCGAGGCTCTCGAAGCTCCGAAGGCTCCGCAGGCTACTCAGCTAACCATGACCGGCAACGGCTACTGGGCAGAGCAGACCTATGTCGAAAATTACAACTCCGTCCTGCTCTTTAAGGGCGAAGGAGCAACGAACGTCGGAGCCGATGATGAGCCCGACAACGACGACGACTACCTCGGCCACGGTGCCGGAGTGGTGACCGGTAAGGGTACCATCGCCGTGAGCGATGCGGATGCCGATGCCGCCGCGCTCGCACAGACCATGACGGACTCCTTTGCCACGATGCACGACTACACCGGTTCCGTTGTGGTGGAAGGTGAGGGTGCTACCCTGCGCATGGATGCCACAACTTCGACCGCAGACGGCGGCCACGCCTATGTGGTGAGCAGCGGTGTGAGCGAGAATGTCGGTCAGGTGACAGTCAGCGGGCAGAGCGCCCATTTCTCGGCTGAGGGAGCGGATATTATCGTTGCCGCCGGCAGCAGCATGAACCTGACCTCGACCGCTTACAGCGAGTTCGATCGCAATGCTGACAAGTCCTTCGGCTTTGAGCTGCAAAAGGCTGCCACGGTGACGGCACAGACCATTACCATCGAAGATGAGGCCTCGCTCAATGTTGCCCACGCAGCCACTCAGTGGCAGTATAATCTGGATGGGTTGCAGGCGGAAGCCTCCGTCGAGCTCAATGAAGTGCTGGATGGCTACAAGCTGGAGCGCGGAACTCAGGCTGCACTTGATGGAGCAAGCGGCTACGATTATTATTACGATCAGAGCATAGCACTCAATCAGACCGCAGCCGGTGCTACGGATGTGCAGAACCTTATCGTAAAAGGCGGCTCTACTTACAAGCCGACCGTTGCCAATACCTCCCTGAACGGCGGTAAGCTGACGCTGGATGTCAGCAACGGTAAGTTGATAGACCTCGATATCACGCTCGACGGGGCACTGTATCAGAATGAGCGCCGTCAGCAAATCGTGCTCTTCAGCGGTGTGGACAGCATCGAGTACATCGGTGTGGACGAGACGGACAGTAAGGTGCTCACCATCGATGGAGTGAATGATGTCTATTTCACCATGGCTGAGAATTACTTTACGAGCGACTATATCAACCCGTCCGTCTACCTCGTGTGGGATGCCTCGGCCGGTGTGGTCTACCTTGATGTCATCCCGGAGCCGACCACGGCAACCCTCAGTCTGCTCGCACTGGCAGCTCTTGCCGCCCGTCGCCGCAGAAAATAGAATTTCTTTCTTATTCATTGTTGAAACTGAACCACTGCCTGTATTTTTGCTTGTACAGGTAGTGGTTTTGCTTTATGATGATTCCATCTTATGTCTGAGCCCTTATTAAAAGTCACGGATTTGGTGCGGCATTTCGGTGCCGTGAAAGCCGTGGACGGTATTTCTTTTGAATTGAAGGCAGGGCAGTCGGTCGGGCTTATCGGAGCCAATGGCGCGGGAAAGACCACGACCATGCGACTGCTGACGACGCTGGACCTGCCCGATAGCGGAGAAATTATTTTCGCCGGGATGGATGCCATGGCCTGGCCGGAGAAAGTTCGTTCACGTATCGGGTGGATGCCGGATGGTTTTGACCCCGTCAGCCATACAAGTGTATGGGAGTACATTGACTTCTTTGCTCGTGCTTACGGATTGACCGGTCACAAACGCGTGGCGGAAGTGGAGCGTGTGTTGGCTTTTTGCGGCATAGCTAATCTGAGCGAGCGTCTGATTAACAAACTTTCTAAAGGGCAGACCCAACGATTGTCCTTGGCTCGTACTCTGATTGGTGACCCGGAGTTTCTCGTGATGGATGAGCCGGCTGCCGGTCTCGATCCGCAGGCTCGATTGGAGTTTAAGCAGTTGGTGCGCTCCTTGCAAGAGAAGGGGAAAACCCTGCTCATCAGCTCACATATTCTTTCGGAGCTCTCCGAGATGTGCGACTCTATGATTTTCATGGATGATGGTCGTATATTGCGTGTCGGTACATCGGAGGAAATCATCGGTATGAGTGAAGAGAAGTTAATCTATCAGATTCGACCTGCTGATGATTGCGCGGATGTGCTGCTGGCGTGGTTGGCGGAGAGTTCGGCATGGCATGGTGCCACTCTTCTTCCCGACGGAACGGTCAGGGCGGAGTGCCGTGCTCATGAGAATGGTGCGCCTGCTCTGGCGGTGCGTGCTCTTTGCAATGAAAATCTCGTGTTGGAGGTGACGCGCTGTCGCCGTAATCTGGAACAAACTTTTGTCAACATTTTACAGGAAAAACAATGAACAGGTATTTATCCGATTTTCTTCCGCCCTCGTTGGTACTGGACATCCGGCGTACTTTACGTTCTCGTGTTTACGTTGTTACCTTGCTGCTTGTGCTGTTGGCGTCGGTGTGGCTTCAGTATGCCGCTATTGAGGCTCAGGAGAATGCCTCCGGCTCTTTTGACAGCAGTTCCTCGCTCTTGGTTGTGCTGGCAACAATCATGATGTGGTTTATCATTCCCAATCGTGCTGCCGGTGCCGTCTCGGCGGATGCGAAGGTGAAGGGTACAAACTTTATGATGCTGACTCCGCTGAGTTCCCGTCGCATTATCTGGGGTACTTGGTTCTCCTCGGTCTTTCAGTTGTTGCTGGTGGCTGCTCTGGGAGCCTTGGTGATGTGGTGGCGGCATTCTGCTATGGTGGAGCCTGCTGCGGGCGGGGGCGAGTCGTTTGTCTCTCGGCTTGTGATGACTTTCATGCCGGCGGCGGACGATCGTGCTCTTCAGATGAGCCGTGAGTGGACTATGTATGGTTTGCTGGTGGGGACAGGTGTTGTGATGTGTGCCGTTTTCCTCTTTCTGGCACAGTTGAGCCGTTTCTTCCGTGTGATGGCGGGTTTGGCCGCTCTGGCATTTATATGGGGCGGATTTTCGCCTTATTTCATCACCACGGAGTGGTTTACTCAGCCGGGCTATGATCCGATAGGCTACTTCCTTGATCAATTCAGCGGGTGCTCGCTCTATGTGTGGGCTGCGGATGCCGCCGTGCTGGTGTGGGTGCTGCTGGAGCTGGCTCGTCGGGCATACGCCTCGCCGGCGGAGAATTGTTCTCGCGGCGTGAGATTGATTGCTCTTTTGCCGATTATCAGCGTACCATTGCTCTATCTCCTGTTGCCCGGTGAAGTTGAATTGCTCCGTGCGCAGTGTGAGTTTGCGATGTATTTTGCCGTGTTTGCCTGCATGAGCGATGCTCTGTTGCCGACCTATTCTCTGCCGGCTCATGCTAAGCGGGCTTGGGTCGTGCTTCCCCGCTGTTTGCAGGTACCCGGAGTGGGGCAGGCTGCGCTGTATGTTGTTCTTGTGTTGGCTCTTTGCCAAGGGCTGCACCTGTGGTTGCAGACGATGAACGGGGAGGTGGATTGCGGCTATTTCCGGATAACAGTTGAGAAGTTGCGCCAAGGGGAATACGGCGGCTTGCTCTATATGATAGAGATTATTAAGTGGTTGACCTTGAGTTATACCTTGTTGTTTACTCTTTTGCTGACGGATTTGTTCTGCAAGCGCACGAATGTGAATCGGCCCGTGGTGTTCGGGGTGATATTGATGGCTCTGATGATTTTCGGCACGATGTTGGTTGCATTCATATCGATTCATGATAATGCTCCTATCGGTTGGGAACTTTACATGAGTGCCGTTTTGCCCGGAGTGTGCTGCAATGTTGACGGTGGTTTGCTTGGCGGCATGATTCCCGTTGACGGCGAGGTGTTCGCTGTGATGTGGAAGCGCGCCTGCGTGATTGTGCCCATAACGGGGTGCGGCATGCTCCTCTCGCTCATCTTGCTTCTGCTGCGTGGGCGCAAGCGGATGTGACATGCGCATGTGCTGTAAAACTTATTATTAAAAAACGCCCCGCTGCAATGCGGGGCGTTTTTTTGATAAATGGTGATGAAAGCCAATGATTATTTGAGCGTGGCCTTGGCTCGGATAATCAGGCGACCTTCATTGGTGGTGGCGGTGCCGTCCAGGCGCTGCACCATGTTGGCAATGTTTTCGCATGCCTCGGCAATGTCACGAGCCTGTGAGGCGCGTTCTTCCGCCGGGGTGGGCTCTTCGTATGTGTAGGAGTAGGGGTCTTCTTCCTCGTAGTCTTCTTCATCGATGTAGGAATCTTCCTCTTCTTCGTCTGTCGATTCGGGAGCAGGTGAAGCCTCGACTACGGCCGGAGCTGCCGCTTTCTTTTCGGCCTCGGCAACGGCGGTGAGTTCATTGGCAATACCGCGGGCGGTTGTTGCCAGATTGTCGAACTTAATAGAGAACACGCAGCCGGCGAAGTCCATATCGCCGGTGGCGGCTGCCATGACCTCGGCATTGTAGTTGGAGGAGGTGCCGATGGCGAGTCCGGTGTCGCTCACGCTGACATTGGGTACCATGTCAGGCGTGAACCAGGGCAGAGCCACGTTGTAGGAGCTGATGGAGCCGTTTACGGTGGGAACGATGGGCAGCATGTTGACAACGGAGGGATCGCTGCCGAGCTTGACGGCAACAGAACTTGCCGTTGAGAGGATTTGCTGCCAGCCTTCATTCAGTTTGGCTCTGTCGCTTACTCCGGAGTAGAAGCTGATGCGCGGCACGGCTGCCTTATTTCCGGGGGTGCCGCCCAGAAGTACGGGCATGCTGCCGGCGCTGTCGATGCTGAGAGCCTTGCTGCCGTTCATGCCGCTGCCGATGGTTTGGAGCGCTCCGCAGAGGGCCTTGGCCTCGGGGATGAAGTTACGGGCGATGGTGAGTTGAGCGAGGGCAGCATCGCGAGGCCCCGGTTGAAGGGTGCTTGTGTAGGCCGTAGCAAGATTGTCGGCGGCATCGATAAGTTCGGTACATGTAGGCAGGGACTTGAGGTTGCACGGGGTGCTCTCGGCATAGAAGATGGTGGCGGGACTGTCGGCCTGCGCAGTGAGGACGAGCTTGCCGGGATTGTAGCTCAATTCGCTGCTGTTGCCGGTGAACAGAATCTCAACGGACTCCTTGCCGTCTGCACTTTTTTCTCGCCACATTTGGAGCAGTTCGGGTATTTGTTGTTCGGCAAAGAGCCACTTGTTGATTGTCGAGGTGAGCAGGTCGGCACTCTTGACGGCGTTTTCCCATACGGTTTTCTGTTCACCGCCTTGAGCTGCCAGTTCTGTGAACACCTTGCTTACCTGCTGAGCCATTCCCATGTAGGGCGCTACTTGCAGTTTGGTTTGCATGGCGTTTAAGTCGGGAGCTGTGTAGCCGAGCATGATGGGGGCTTGCCCCAGATGAGCATCGGCGGCAGAGACTTTGTCGGAACCGAGGACGGATTGAGTTGCATCGGCCGGTTCGCTGATATCTTCCGGATTTTCGCAGATGACGGCCAGAATGTTTGTTCCCTGTTGGCGGAGCAGGATATAGAAATTGCGCTTGTTGAGCTCATTTTGGAGGAGCTTGTCCGTTTCCGTCAGTTCTTTAGGCGCGAAGGTTCCGGTTTCGGCATTGAACTCATAGCCCGGCTGAATCAGGTGGTTGCCCATCGATTTGAGCTTGATTCCTTTGTAGCCGTTGATTTCAACGGCCTCGCGCGCTTCGTATTCATTGGCGGGTTCGATGTTTTCCTGCATGGAGGCAACCGCCAGATTGCACCAGTTGTTGAGCATGTCTTCGCTGCCGGCTTTGCCGCTGAGCACGGCGTAGACGGGCGGCAGCTTGAGCTTGGGCATGCTATCGGCTAAATTTTGTTTAAGGCTGTCTGCGTAGTCGGTGAAGACTTTTTGAATGATGGACGAGACGGGCTCGGCGGCTGTTGCCGACCACAGTTTACCGAAGGTGGCACCTTCTTCTTCGTTGTAGTGATGGAGCACCAGGGGGAGGAGGTTGTTCAAGGCCTCTTTGGAGCCTGAGCCGATGGCGAGGGCGAAGGAGTTGAGTTTCAGCAGTTCTTCCGGCATTTCACCACCTGTCGGTGTGATTATTTTAACGCAGGGCTTCAGCATGTTGCTGAGGTCGCAGAGGGTGATGAAGGCCTCGACATCTGCCGGGATGTGGGCCAGAGCGGGATATACGGCTGCTCGGGCATCGGGGCTTGCAGCGGGGGCTTGTACAGTGGCGCTCAGGGCAGCATAGGTTTCATTTACTGCCGGAATGGGTGCTTGGGCATAGACGGGGGCTACCGTCGCAGCCATTATCATGAGGGTGGCTCGCATATTCATAAGTACCCCTCATTATAGTGGCCTAAGCATTCTTGTAAAGTTAAAAATGCGCCTGTAAATATAAAAAGGCAGGTCCCTTACACAAGGAACCTGCCTGTCAAAAGAAACGGATGATTTTTATTTCTCGCAGTATGTGCGAACGGCTGCGGCGATGCGAGCGGAAACGTCCTCGGGCTCGCCCTCTTCCACAACGTCAATCTGAACGACCTTACCCTGAGCGCGGTAGTGCTCGACAACGGGAACGGTAAGCGTCTCGTAGTCTTTACGACGCTTGGCGAAGGCCTCGGGGTTGTCGTCGGTGCGCACAATCATGGCTCCGCCGCACTTGGGGCAAACCTCCTCGCCGTTGCGGGTGGTCTCGCCGCAGGCGGGGCAGGCCTTGCGCTTGAGCATGCGAGCCTCAATCAGCTCGGCGGATACGTTGAGGTAAATCACGATGTCAACGCCCAGCCCCATGGAGGTCAGGTTGGCATCCAGCGTTTCGGCCTGAGATACGGTGCGGGGATAGCCGTCGAGCAGGCAGCCGCAATCCTTGTTCTCGCCCAGCCACTTGGCGACGATGCCGTTCACGACCTCATCGGGTACGAACATGGCGGCATCCATGTACTTCTTGGCTTCCAGACCCAGCTCAGAGCCGGCGGCAATCTCGGCACGAAGCAGAGCACCGGTGCTCAGCGGCTTGAGACCGTAAGTCTCGGAAAGGAAGTTAGACTGCGTACCCTTACCGGAGGCCGGGGCACCTACAAGTACAAATCTCTTGAGCGTTTTCATATTTCTGTAAGATTGAACTGTGCTGCTTTGTGCAGCAGTTGTTGGGCACATTATGCCTGATTTTGAGTGAAATGCAAGCTTTTAATTATTTCACGCGCATGAAAATGCCTTGAATGGGGCGCGAGAGTTGTGTTAAACTTCGGACATGAATAGGCCTTTTGTTGTTTGTCACATGGTGATGTCGCTGGATGGGAAAGTAACGGGTGATTTTCTCTATACGCCTGATTGCGAGTCGGCTGCCGAGCTTTACTATGCTATCAACAGAGAGGATTCTGCAACCGCCTTTGCCTGTGGGCGCGTGACGATGGAGGGGAGTTTTACGCGTGGGTGGCAGCCGGATTTAGCTCCTTTTGAGGGAGTCGTGGTTCCGCCCGGGGATTATGTGGCACGAACCGGCGCTCGACGGTATGCCGTTGCATTTGACCGCCGAGGGCTATTGGGTTGGCAGAGCGCGGAGATTGATGATGCTGATCCCGGTTACGGCGGCTCGCATATTATTGAAGTGTTGAGTGAGGAAGTGACGACAGCATATCGGGCGTATTTGCGTAGTGTAGGGGTGTCGTACCTGATAGCGTCGGATATTTCGGAGGCCTTGCGTAAATTGCATGAGCTGTTCGGGATTGAACGTCTGTTGTTGGAGGGCGGAGCGGATATCAACGGCGCATTTTTACGTGCCGGTGTGGTGGATGAGCTCAGTCTTGTGATGGCTCCTGTCATTGCAGCAGCCGATGGGAAGTCGCTCTTTACGCAATCTGAATTGACTTCTTTTGAGCTGTTGGGAGCGATTGTTGTCGAGGGGGCTTATCCCGTCCTTCGATATCGTTTGAAATGACTGCGTAAAAAAGGCGGCAATCCTTAATAGATTGCCGCCTGTTATAAGTTAATGAAGTGATGAGTTATTCGCCTTGCTGAGCCAGCATGGAGGCAGCCATGCTGTTGCCGCTGCGGGCCGCGATTCGAAGGGCTGTGAGTGCCTTCTCGGTATCTTTGGGCAGCTGGGTACCTTGAATGAGGCACATGGCCAGCACGAAGAGCGCTACATGATCTCCGCTTTGCGCGGCGGATTCGAGATTGGCGATATCTTCGCGGGTTTTTACCTGAGCGAAGTAGACGCGGGCAAGCTGGTTTTGCGCCTCTGCATGGCCGGCGAAAGCAGCTTGGCGCAGGTGCTCGGCTCCTTCTGCCGCGTTGCCGGCCTTAAAGGCGAGGGCCGCGAGTTGGTATTGTTCTTCTGCGTCCATTATTTCTGCGGTGCGGAGAATTCGACTTTGAGCTTGTGAACTTTGCCGTTGAGGCTCTCACCGATGGTCTGCAGGGGCAGGATGAAGGTGGAGCGCAGACCTTTGGTGCGGAGTTTCCAGCCGTCCTCACGGTCACGGAAGTTCATGAGTGTGAGCGTACCGATTTCCTTGCCGTCTACCAGCAACTGAGTGTGCTGAGGCTTGCCTATGAGCTCGAGCTTAACCTTCTTTCCTACCGGCAGTTTGCCGCCGAAAGAGAACTCTATCGTGTCGTTGCGGCGGAAGCCGACAGTGCCGTCTTTCATCACGGCAATGAGCTTGCCTTCAGGGCCGCTGAGCAGCACTTGCTCGGTGCCTTCGGGGGCTGCGGTCAGTTCGATTTCTGCGGTGAGGTGGTAGTTCGGGCCGGCTGCTTTTTCATTGAGCTGCAGGGGCAGGGTGGTGGGTGCTACCTCTACGGGAGCCTCGCCTGCACGCACATAGAGCGGGTTGAGACCGGGAGCGTTGCCTATCTTGTCAGCGAGAGCGCGGTGCTCCTTGAAGGTGTCCGGGTTGTTCTCAGTACCCCACATGCGCTGGCTGAGAACATCCGTGGATGTGCGGAATATGTCCCAGATGTCGTACATGCCGTAACCGGAATGTTTGAGGTCAATCATGTCATTCCAGATGGCAAAGGTGGAGCCGATGAGGTTGGGGTGGCCGGCCGGGATGTGGGAGTTGCCGACGTAGTTCGGACGCCATTTCTCGTATTGGAAGGCATTGTTGAGGGTGGGCCAGTAGTACCCGGCAAAGGGAACGATGTAGAGGTGCCCGTCGTTGGTGTTGATGAGTTTGAAGCCGGCGTTCATGGCTTCCACCGGGTCTTGCCAGTGGGTGCTCCACAGGTTCATCTCCACGCCTTCGGCCTCGACCGGAGTCTTGCCGGGCTTGTGGGTGAGGCTGCCCCAGATGCGCGGGGTGAAGCCGCGGCTCTTTACATACTTGAGCAGGCCGTCGGAGTACTTGCGGTAGGCCTCGGAGTCGCCGTAGAACTCGTCTGCTCCCACATGGATGACGCAGCCGTCCAGCGGGGCCTTGCCGGTCTCGGCATCGGGAAGGAGGTATTCATCGAGCACCTCTGCGACGAACTTGAGCGTCTCGGGGTTGCCGGCATCGATATGGTCGGAGCGGCGGCCGGGATTGCCCATCGGTCCCTGATAGATGAGGTCGGGGCGAACCTTGGTAAAGGAGAGGGCGTGACCGGGAGTGTCGAACTCGGGAACAATGTTCACGCCGCGCAGCTTAGCGTAGTCGATGAGCTCGCGGAACTCTTTCTTGGTGAAGAACAGGTCCTGAGCCGTGAGCGGCTGGCCGTTTTTGCCGACCATCTTACTTTCCAGTCGATAGGCGGTGTAGGCTTCTTTGAGCGGGTCGTGGCCGTCCTTTACATATTCTTCGAGGAAGATATAGTTGTTGTTGATGACGAGGTGCAGGTCATTCATCTTGTACCAAGCCATCGTATCGATGACTTTGCGGAGGTCATCAAGAGTGTAGGGGGTACGGGCGATGTCGAAGAGTACGCCGCGCACCTGATAGCGGGGAACATCGTAGGCCTCACCGCAGGGTACGGTGCCGCCGCTCTGCTTGAGAATCTGCAGCAGGGTGCGGGAGCCCCACATCAGCCCCTTGTCAGCCTTGGCGGAGATGGTAACCTTTTTGTCAGTGACATTCATGAGGTAATCCTCGCTGTTTTTCTCGCCCGCGCAGCGCTTCATCTTATCGAGTACGATATCGGCTTGCGAGCTGTCGCTGACGAACTGCACCTCGCAGCCGCACACGCTCTTCAGGTCGGCTGCAATCAGGTCGCGGAGTTTCGGGGCGGCATCGCTGTACAGTTTTACCGTGCTACCAACGCGGAATGTGCCCTTGCCGCCTTGCCATTGCAGGATGGCGGGAATTGTCTGCGGCTTGGGATTTCCTTCGTTGTTGGCGGCAGTTCCGCTGAGAACCATGATGTCGTAGTCTTTACTGAAGGCCTCCTTGCCGTCTTTGACAACACGGAAGTTGACCTTCACCGGGGTGTCGCTGATGACTGTGCGGACTTCGCCATCCGGGGTGATAATTTGCTCATAGTCAGCACCGAGAAACTCAATCTGAGCGCCTTCTACGCCGGGGATGGGCAGGGAATCGCAGTCTTTCAGCGTGGTAGGCACGCTGAGGCTGTCGGCTATCTGTTTGGCATCCTGTGCCGAGAGTGTGCTTACAGTCATGGCTGCTAACATCAGTAATACGGATTTCGTTGTCATGGTTTTAATTTGATATCGTTGAGGTGGGAATTGTTCAAAAAATATCAGTTGGCTGAGATTTCTATCCAGGGCAGTCGGTAGGCAGCGGGAGCGCATACCAGCCGGGTGGGAAGTTGAAGTTCGTTGAGGGTTTGCTGCATGGCATGTTGGGCTTTTTCCGGGGTATTGCAGTCCTGACTGATGTGGGCGAGTACGATATGTTGTAGCCCGGGGTGGGCAATTTGCCGTACGAAGTCTCCGGCCTGTTCGTTGGAGAGATGTCCCCAGTTGCTCTCGATTCGTTCGATGAGAGCCATGGGGCGACCGGAATTGTAGAGCATATTATGATCGTAATTGGACTCCAGGTAGAGCCCGTGAACACCCGAGAGCAGCTTGTCCATGCCGCGCATGATGCGCCCGGTGTCGGTAATGTAGCCGAGTTTTGCTCCTTGATACTCGAAGAGGTAGCCGACAGGGTCGGTGGCATCGTGACTGACGGCAAAGGGGGTGACGGTGAAGTCGCCTATTTTGACGGGGGTTCCCGGCTCGATGTAAGTGAAGCGGGCGGAAGTAGCCGTCATGCCGCGCAGGTCCTGCCCCATATAGCGGGTGCAGTAGATGTGCAAAGGGTCTTTTTTGCTCAGAATGCCCAGTCCGCAGGTGTGGTCGGTATGTTCATGCGTGAAGAGCAGTCCCGTCAGGTCGCAGACGGCGAGTCCGCATTCGGCAAGTCCTTTGCGAATGCGGGTGGCGCTGATGCCGGCATCTACCAGCAGGTGAGTGTTTCCACCGGAAATGACGGTGGCGTTTCCCTTGCTGCTGCTGGCGAGTGGCGAGAGACGTATCATTATTCAGCTTTCACAGGTTCTGTTACATGACCCGGCAAATTTTCCATCATCAATTCAGGCTCAACATCTTCAGGAGTAAGTTTGTCGAGCGGGATGTCCTTGTAACGACCGGTCTGAGCCTGAAGGAAGGCGGTGACATCGGCCACAAGGGCATCTGTCGGGGTTTTGCGGGTCTGTGTTCGGAACATGATGTTTACGGCATCTTCCAGATTATTGACGGTTCCGGTATGGAAGTAGGGGGCGGTCAGGGCGACGTTGCGCAGATTGGGTACGCGGAACATGTCCTTGTGTTGTTCCTTCTTAGTGAAGTCTTTTTTGCCGAAGGCCCCTTCCGTATAGTTCTGAGTTGCGAGTTTGCGGAAATCGGCGTGAGTATTGATGTACTCGAAGCTCTGTCCGCCGAGCGTGGGACCTGCATGGCAGGTGGCACAGCCGTAGGTGAGGAAGGCCTCCATGCCGCGCTTTGCCTGTTCGGATATGGCGTGGTCATCACCTGTCAGGTAGAGGTCAAAGGGGCTGTCCGGAGTGACCAATGTGCGCTCGTAGGCGGCAATGGCATCGGTGATGGTGTCGGCGCTTATGCCCTTATCTCCGTAAACGAGAGGGAAGAGGATGCGGTACTCCTTGTCTTCGGAGAGTTTGGTTGCGATTTCTTTCCAATCGTCCGGGTGGCTGTAACCCATTTCGACGGGGTTGAGTGGCGGGCCTCCGGCCTGTTCTTTCAGGTCGGCTGCACGACCGTCCCAGAACTGGCGAATGTTGTTGGCTGCATTGTAAACGGTGGGTGCATTTACCCCGCCGAGCTGGGGTTTTCCGTCCGCTCCCGGCACACCTTCGGACTTGGCGAGGTTATCTGTTCCGCCTTTGGTGAGGTCGTGGCAGGAGGAGCAGGAGATTTTGTTGGTGGTGGAGAGTCGGGGGTCGTAGTAGAGGCGCTGGCCGAGATAGACTTTGCCCCAAGCCTGAGCGAGAGCGTGCTGGTCGGGCGGTGTGGTGGCGGCAGGCATGTTCCAGACGTAGGCGGTGAACTCATCCGGGCTCATGTCAACGGGGCGCACCGGGGCGAAAGCACGCATGAGTGCCTCTCCCTTGTTGAAATGGTGGCGCATGATGGCGACATCTTTCTGAGTAAGGGCTGTGCCGAGATGAACGGCTGTATAGAGCGCCGGGGGCATGCTGCGGGTGCTGAGCACGTGGTCCATTTTCAGGAAATCAATGTTGGCGGAGCGCAGTGAGTTGTCCGGCGTCATCACGAAAGCGCGCTGAGCTCCTTCGATGTCACGCTTCATTTGACCGAGGGAGAGCAGGTTAAGCAAACCGTTGAAGGCCGGGGTGGCACTATGGCAGTCGGCGCACTTACTCTTCATGACGGCCTGCGCCATGTCGGCTGCTTTTTCCGGCGTGGCCGGTACGGGAAGTTGTTCATGGCTGTCAGCCGGCAGAATGATGGCCGAGAATACGCCCGCTGTCATGATTGTTATGCCGGCAGCGGCAATGCCGAAGAGGTAAGGTGTAATCTTGTTCATAGCAATCGGAGTTTTCTATGCGCCCTATTCTACCATGTTTTCGGCGGATGACAAGATAAAGTTGAATAGCGGGGTGAGGTTGGGTGGCGCTGTTGAGTAAAATAAGAGGTATGTCGGATGTGCAGATTCTAGTTTTTTCTGTATTTTTGTCGTTTTTCTCGCTCATAACGTAAGCGGTTGAGCAGGGACTGAGGCACGGCAAATTGCTCATTCATGCCTTGCGTGGCGCGCTCTTGATATTCCGGGGCGAGGCAATAGCGAATGATTAAGATGTTGTCATTGCGTATGGCTTCGATGTCCTCTAGGGTGTCGGCCTGTTCCCTGCGCCGTTGAATACGGTTGTTGAGGCGCTCGGCCAGTAGCTGTTGAAGGTCGGTGCGGCGGGATGAGGTGATGTTCGGCAGAGCTCGGATGATGACGGGGATGGCTTCATCATCGTTCATGTTCCGTGTCTTGTCGGAGATGTTTCGGATAGTGGCGATGTCTTGAATTTCCGTGTGAATGCCGGTGATGTTTTGCGGGTCGAGGTCGGCGATTTCGTGGCGCAGTTTGTGCCGGTCACGTTGGAATGCGGCGGGGCGGTTCTGATAAAAGGTATGGAGGGTTTGGGCCTTTTTAATTCCTTGTTGAGAGGTGGCTTGTTGCAGGAGTTCGGTGTTGGTGAGGGCCAAGTCGAGGGGTTGTGTAACGGCGGATAAATCGGTGCGGCCGCCGGTGAATCCTCCTGCAAGGGTTCCGTCCGCTGTAATGATGAGAACGGTAGGGAAGGTGCTTACTTTGTATCGCTGTGCCAGTTCGTGATTGTTGCGGAGTTGTTGAGGGTGCATGCCGGAGGAATTGCGCGGTAAATCGACTTCCATGAGCACGAACTTGTCGCGGGCGTATGAGTAAAAGTCCGGGGTGTCGAGGACTTGCCGTCGCATGAGTATACACCAACCGCACCAGTCTGAGCCCGTGAAGTTGAGCACGATGGGCTTGTTTTCCTTTTGCGCCTGAGCCTGTGCTGCACTGAAATCTGTCAGCCAATAATCGGCTTGCGTGACGGTCGGCAGAATGAGCGCGGAGAGTACAGTTGCGGTCAGTGAGAACTTCATGCTGATATTCTAGCGTTTATTCTGTTCGTTGACAAACAAAAAGCACCGCTGCGCCTACATAACACAAGGTAGGTAGCCCACACGCCATCCGACTCTGCTATGTTCAATTCCTTGTACATAGCTCTATTCTATCCGCGCATGCGGGCATTCTCAAGCCTCCCGCGTGGGGGTATAGAGCGCAGCGGGGTAAAATCAGCCATCCGGCACACCAACAGAGTATCACAACAAGGCCGTCCATCATGAATCGGGGGAGTTGGGGAGTTAGCATCGGCAAAAAGCACCCCTCAGCACCCAACTGACCGTTTTTTGCGGCTCATGTCGCTCCTATGGTTCCCGCCATCAAGCTACAGCGGAGAATCAGGCTTGCACAATGTCGCGGGCCGTGTCGTGAAATGCAGGAGCCTCCAAGCAAAAAGCCCCGCCGAATGGCGGGGCGGGGGAAAGTGCAAATTAATTCTTCGTAGCGGTATTGGCGTTTTTCATTAACAACCTTGCCAACCAGCAAATTCCACCACCAAGAACAACAGAGACGCCGGCCAGAACGGCAACTCCTTTATAGTTACCTTCCATGGCCATTCTCAATATGCTGTAAACTATACCGCCTATGACAATGCTACCAAAAATCTTCCCAACCATTTCCGACCAGAAAATAAACCTTTGACTCCTCGTCACCTGTCCATCATCTAACTTTTGCTTAGCAGATGACAGTTCATAATATTTTTGCATGTCTGCTTCTTCCATCATGTGCCGGTGAGCCTGTTCCTTTTTAGCCATTTCCATGGCCTCAGCATGCATAGTTGGGGGTAAGGTGGATATCGCTTGAAGAGCCGTAATACAATTATCCGGCAGCATTAAATTCTGATTAAATTGCACATTGTTCTGCGTATAACTGGCAACCGGGGCATTACCCCCGTTTCCTGTCATATTGGCCTGTGGGGTTCCCAATCCTTTGACTGTAACCTCTTGTCCGCTTCGGGCTTTACCAGATTTTTTACGCTGCCTGCCCATCTTTACTCAGCCCTTGTCTATTGTTTGCTGGATTCCGTTTGCCAAATCAATCGCGACATTGCGAAAATCGTGCGCTATCGTTCCTCTCATAACGGCTCCCTTTACCAGCCCCGTCGCCTTTTCTTGTGCTAACGGAAAACGATGCAGAATGGAAGGAAGCAAGCCGAGTGACATCACAGAAACAAACCCGGAAAGCAGCGCAAAAACTCCAAGCGAGGCCCGGTTACAGACGCGAGACAGCCCGTGTAAAGCGCGCAAACGTTGCTCATATTGCAGCATTTTCTGTTCAGTATCCATCTCATTCTCTCCTTTCACTTTTATAGACAGTTTCGGTAAAGTAGAACCGCTTGTGCCCCACTCCACCGTGCGCTCATTTTAGCATTTGTTACCGTTACATACAAGCCATTTTTCTGGCTGTTAGTCGTTTTTTTCACTCTCATGGAGTTTATTTTACGCTAGAAAGGGGTGTTGTCAAGGGGGGCAGTCTATCGGCTGCGGGGACAAAAAAAGCCCCGGGGATGCCGGGGCGAAGAAGAAAAAGTATGACTTGCGGGAAAAGTCATACTTTTTTTTCAAAATTGCTCTTGACTATGCGATGATTTTATTGTAATCTCCTTCCAGATGCCAGTCAGACCGGGCAGCACGCGAATAGCGGCTTGTGATTTATCACTTCTTACCGGATTGACTGGCCTTTTTCTTTCATAAATCCTGCTTTTCCGATGTCGTGCATAGAATCAACTTGTCCAGTTTGTTGATTTATCACAACTTTATTGTAATGAGTAACTCCGTTATATTGCATTACACAAAACACTACAACAACTTTTTTTGTTGAGTGCATTTTATTAGTCTCTACTCTCGCAAAACGAGCTCCTTGTAGTGAAAGTTGCAATTTCGATACGGCATTATTTTCTGTCCATCTTTTGTTAATAATACCTTTTCTTATTCCTTTTCCTGTTATTACAACTTCTCCTGACTCTATTCCAAACTGAGACAATTTAGGGAAACTCCCTATTTTTATAATCTTTACGCATTGGCATAATTAGAGATTAGGCGGATAACGTGTAGCGAAGCTGACAAAG
>JAUNRC010000044.1 GCA_030535875.1 Akkermansia sp.
CATCCGCTCTGATAAAAGCCCCTCATCAGAGGGGCTTTTCTTTTAACCATGCTCTGGGATTCGAACCCACGACTGCCGAAGTCCTCAATTCCCCTCGCCGCGCCCCCCAAAGATATTAAATTTCTAATATTTGTCCTACACGCTCTCTTCCATCTTGCCAAATCATTTATAAATTGGTAGAATATCATCGGAACGTAACAATCCCATTCTTTTCTCATTCCCATGGCACACGACACGGCTTTCCTCGGCGCAAGTACCGTACTTGGTCAGTATTGGACCAAGCGTCGCTTTTTTGACTACCTGATAAACAAAGACAATTTCCAGCTCACATTCGGCAAAACGTTCCGTATGATGGTCTACTTGGACAACGCTGTAGCCAATGGGCCGGAAAATGTCAAAAAGGATGTCGAGGCAGACACACGCGCGACCAACTACCTGATAAACCACCTCGCTGACATCAAGCCGGAGTTCACGGTATTTGTGACGACCTGCGACATGCTCGAAGCCGGAGCCGACGAGAACACCCCGACCATCCAAACAAGCGACGATGCCTACATTCAGAACCGCATCAATCTCTATCGTGAACTGAACCGACAGTACGGCAGAGTATTGAACGTCCACCTGCCGGAAATCGCATCGGACACAAACAAGGGTTTCAGCCCTCTGATAGATACCCTGCTCAGCCCTCCGGAAAAAGGCCCCATCAACTTTGCGCCGCTGGAATATCACCAGCTCTACTTCTCGCAGCGCATTCTCGGCGATGTGGAAAAATGCATACCGCTGGGCATCCCCGCCATCATTCCGGCCATGCCTCCGCTCACCACAACGGAGATTGTAGAAACAATAGCTCCGCAGCTACTTGACCGCCTGCCGGCATTTTCGCCGGAGCAACCGGCCGGCTCACAGCGCAGCTCCATTCATTCCTTCCAATGGCTCGACCCGAAGGACGGCTATCTTGTCACCAAAGAAGACCAGATTGAACTCCTGAAGTTCTATTTTGCACCCGATCTGTTCTGATTTTCGGCACAGTCCCACTTTCTCTGAACAAGCAAACCGCCGGAGAGCTCGGATATGCGCTCCGGCGGATTCTTATTTGTTATAAGCATTTTTCATAGCCGGAGCTGTAAAAAAGCTTGACTGAAAGAGCTTCATCTGCTAATCTTGCGCGCGTTATGGCAAAAGTTCCCGTTATTCAACTCCGCAAGGGTCACGCCGTGAATTACAACGGCGACATCTGTGTTGTGCGCGAAAGCCAGCTCAAGACCCCGCCCCGCATGGCATCCTACGTTCAGATGACCATCCGCAGCATCGCCACCAAGAAAGACTACAACCTTCGTCTGACCTCCAATGACTTCCTCGAGGGTGTGATGCTCAGCCGTGAAGAAATGGAGTTCTCCTACGTGGACGGCATGGGCTACCACTTCCTCAACAACGAGACTTTCGAGGACGTATGCGTGTCCGAAGACATCGTTGAGCCCGTTAAGGACTACCTCATCGAAGGCGAGAACTACATGCTCCTCTTCACCGACGAAATCGTGTGCTCCATCGAGCTGCCCGCCGCCATCACCATGGAAGTTGCCGAGGCTCCCGAGGGTGTGAAGGGCAATTCCGCCAACAACGTTTACAAGAGCGCCACCATGACCACCGGTCTTGTCGTACAGGTTCCCCTGTTCATCGCTGCCGGTCAGCGTATTTCCGTGAAGACGGAAGACGGCACCTACCTGGGTCGCGTCAACAACTGATAAGCTCCCCTATATCTCATTTTCACCCCATGCCTTTTCAGAGGCATGGGGCTTTTTGTCTGCCATGGGACAGCCGAAGCGAAGCTCTCTTTCTCAATTGATTTATGCCCGGTGGTAAGATATTCTTTCACATCAACCGGAGCGACGTACTTCGGAATATCCGCACCATGAATAAAACAAAAAACGAACTCACCGAAAAAGTTGCCGCCAATCTGGCGACAAATGCCGCCGACAAAGCAAAAATGAGCCACGGAGTCATGCGTTGGGTCTGGGCCGGTATAGCCACAATAGCTGCCGCCATTGCTTGGTTCACCCAGAGCGACGAGCAAAAACAACCTGAGCAACAGACACCGCCTCAGCTCGAGCAAAAGCTCTGACTTCTACAACAGGGAGCGCAATCATACGGCGCTCCCTGCTTCATTTCCACCCCTCAATTCAGTTCCGAGGGCAGTCCGAGAATGGTGCCGGGCATAATCTTGTGACCGGCAAAGAAACTCTCGGCATTCATCTTACGCGCACCCGGAGGTTGCATGGTTGTAATGCGCACAGCACCGCCTCGGGGGCCGCCGCAGGAAATCAGCATGCCATCCGGTCCGGCCTCCAGCACCATACCGGGAACGGCATCCACGGGTTTCTTATAATAAGAGAACAAATCCACCGGAGGAAAAATCTTCAACTGCTTGTCATTACCGGATTTTACGGAAGGATAAGTCGTAAAAGTACCCGGCCATGAATGGTAAGCCCTGATTTTGCGAGCCACCTGAAGAGCCGGTTCATGCCAATCAATCAAGCCGTGAGGGCGCAACAACTTAGGCGCGTAGGTCATCAGGCTGTCATCCTGCGGCTCCGGCTGAGCACTTCCGCTGCGCAATTGATAAACAGCATCGGCCAGAGCCTCAGGAGCCAGTACGGCCAGATCATCATGCAGACTCTCAGCCGTCTCGGTTCCGTTCAGGGGGATGGTTCTACGGCAAATGATGTCACCGGCATCGAGCTTTTTGACAACA
This sequence comes from Akkermansia sp., assembly GCA_030535875.1. Taxonomy (GTDB): domain Bacteria; phylum Verrucomicrobiota; class Verrucomicrobiia; order Verrucomicrobiales; family Akkermansiaceae; genus Akkermansia. The sequence continues at coordinate 2,750 of JAUNRC010000044.1, forward strand.
TGCATGATGGTTATTCCCGTCTCATCATCGCCGGCCTCGATTGCCGCCTGAATGCACGCCGCCCCGCGATGGCGCGGCAGGAGCGAGGCATGAGCATTGATACAGGCAATCGACGGCACGTCAATCACCTCCTGTGACAATATCTGCCCGTATGCCATCACCACAACAATATCGGGCTCCAACTCGCGGAGCATTTGAACGGCGGAACTGTCGCGCATGCGCTCCGGCTGGAAAACAGGCACTCCGGCCTCCTGAGCACAAACTTTGATGCGAGGAGGAGTAAGAGTCTGATGTCGTCCCACGGGGCGATCCGGCTGAGTAATCAGCCCCACCAACTCACCCGTACTGAAAAGAGAATGAAAAGAGGGAATGGCTATATCCCCCGTTGCCATCATGACGATACGCATACCCCATTTATGCCATAAAATCAGCAAGTGTCAAGTCATTTACCTCTCAAATGACTACATAAGATAACTTTTATCGTATTTACATCAACCAACAAGAAATCCCCGCCTCATCATAAGAGACAGGGATTTCCTCAATGACTCATTCAACCGACTTTTAATCCTCAGTCGGGCGGAGTGTCTTGCGACCGATGGAATGGTACTCAAATCCGGCGTGCAAGGCATTCTCTCCGTGAATAATGTTACGACCGTCAAAGAGAATGGGCAGACGCATCAATTCACGCACCTTCACCAAATTAGCGGTGGCAAACTGCTTCCATTCCGTTGCGACAATCAGAACTTCAGCATCCCTCACGCACTCATACATATCATCACAAATCGTCACATCATAACCGGCCAGAGCGGCAGCACCGGTCTCGGCTGCCTTGGGGTCATAGGCGCACACCTCAGCCCCCTCTTCGCACAGGCGCTTAATGAGCTTAACCGCCACCGACTCACGAACATCGTCCGTATTTTGCTTAAAAGCAATGCCCCATACCGCAATTTTCTTGTTGCGCAGCACCCAGAGTTTCTTGCGAATGCGGCCGAGGAAGCGCTCAAGCTGAGCGGTATTCACACGCTCAACCTCCTTGAGCAATTCCATAGGAGCCCCCAACTGCTCGGCAACATTGATAAAGCCCTTCACATCCTTGGGGAAGCAGGAACCGCCATACCCCAAACCGGCATTGAGGAAGTGGCGGGATATGCGCTTATCCATACCGATACCCATTGCCACCAGCTCCACATCGGCACCGGCTTTCTCACAAACGGCGGATACAGCATTGATATACGAAATCTTCAATGCAAGGAAAGAATTGGCAGCATGCTTAATCAGCTCCGCCGAGGCCAAGTCCACCTCAACTATCGGAGCATTGAAGGGCTGGTACACGCGCTTCATCATATCCATAGCGCGCTGAGAGTCAGCACCGATGACGATGCGATCAGGATTGAGCAAATCATACACGGCGCTGCCTTCGCGCAGGAACTCAGGATTGGACACCACATCGATATCGACCCCCTTATGAGAATAACGCTCAATAACCTGCAACACCTTCACACCGGTGCTCACCGGCACTGTAGACTTATCCACCACAATGCGATAGCCCATATCAGGGGTCAGCGCATCGGCTATTTCACGCGATACCCCTTCAATGTAGGACAAATCAACCGAGCCGTCCTCATGAGGGGGAGTCGGCACCGCAATGAAAATGATTTCGCAATCTCTGACGGCATCTTTCAGATTGGTGGTAAACTCCAATCGACCGGCAGAGACATTCGACACAATCATATCCTCAAGGTCAGGCTCATAAATAGGCATCTTCCCCTGACGAAGAGATTTAACCTTATCCTCATTATTATCCACACACACGACTTTATGACCGACCTCCGCAAAACAAGTGCCGGTAGTCAATCCCACATAGCCTGTTCCGATAATAGCAAGATTCATACCACGAATTAAAAACTGTCCGCGGGACATTCTAACGGAATCCCCCTGATAAATCAAGCACAAAGCATGTCGGCAGACTATTATTTTCGATGACGGGGAGCATCCGGATGCAAAAGAGCGCCCCTCTCGCGCAAAAATGCCCCCACCGCCCGAGCGGCAGCCGTGTTCTTGCGCCCGAAATGTATGCGCAGCGATTCCCCCTTATGATTAAGAACATCGAGTCGGGCCCCGGCATCGAGCAACAGTCGGACAATCTCCACGGCATTCTCAGGGTGAACTTGTTCGGAGACATTCACATTAAAGAGATAATAACCGAAATAGTGTCGGGTTTCGCGGGACGTGTTGACATCAGCCCCCTTCTCCAGCGCCAGCCGCACCAAGTCCGGATGGTGTCCCAAGCGCACAAGGTGCAACATAAGGTTATATCCCTTTTCTCCCACATGGCGATCCGGCGGCAACCCGCCCCCCAACATGTCACGAATAAGCTCAGCCCCGCACTTGGGCCAGTAAATATGCCAACCTTTCATGCGCTCACTCAGGTCCTGATTTCCGTACTTCAACAACAGGCGACGCTCCTCATCATTAAATGTACGCTCAAAAGGCACCTCCCGGAAGGCTTTCTCCCATATCCATTTCAGGCACACCCCATCCGGGTCGGCCCCCTTCTCCAGCAGCGCCCGCATGAGCTGCAAGCGCTCTTCATCACTCAGGCGCGAGCGAAAATCCATCACCATGCCCAAGGGAGCAAGGCCGGGCCAACCCATTTTTTCCCACCCGCTCGGGCGGGCATTCACATCAGCCCCGGCTGCAATAAGAGCCTGAGCCAAAGCGATATTGCCCTTGCAACAAGCAGCTTGCAAAGCCGAAAATCCTGACGGGGAGCGCAACTGCACATCCCCGGTTGCCGCGACCTGTCGCAGCAATTCCGGCACCTCCTTTTGCCATTCCGATACACCGGCGAAATTTAAGGCATAAGCACTGTCAGGCTTCGGGCTGTACGAGCTCATTTCATCCGTACCGCTGACAACATCCTGAGCAAGCTGCACACAGGCACCCGCCCAATCCGCCTGAGACTCATCAGCCCCGGCAACAGATGCAAAACTCATCCAAGCCCCGACCGAGGCACATATCATCATAGTAAAGGAACATTTCATACTATGAAGAGCAGTTGTTTTCTTACGCTCCCCATCATATACCAAACGAGCTCTCGCAGCAAGAAAAAAAACAAGCACAGCGCAATAACCTCCGTTTCACACACACGCGCGGACGGAATATGACGTTGACTTCTCTCATCGGTATATGTTACACTCATCGCACCATGAAAATTGACCCCACTCCTCACCGCTCACCGAAATACCCGACCATCGTGAAGATTGCAGCAGTCGTCACAAGCGCTACGGCCGTGGCGGCATGCCAACAACAACAGCAACAACAACAGCAAACAAGCGGTGCACCGCTCCCTCCGGCTCAGGTAATGGGCGGAGTCAAATAATAAACAGCCTCCTTTTGCACCTTTCCCTCCATGGCAGAGTCCGTCTACACCCGCATGGCCGAGAACTCCGGCAGTTATGATGTCTCGTTGCGACCGCCTGTCTTCAGCGAATTCTGCGGGCAGGAAAAGGTCAAAGAACGACTCCTGCTCATGGTCGAGGCTGCGCGCCTGCGCGGTGATGTACTGGATCACGTTCTTCTCAGCGGCCCCCCCGGCTTGGGCAAGACCACTTTGGCCAACATCATTGCCAACGCCGTCGGCCACAAGCTGCACACGACTTCCGGCCCTCAAATTGAAAAAGCCGGCGACCTTGCAGGCATTCTGACGAATGTAGAGAAAGGAGATGTGCTCTTCATCGATGAGATTCATCGTCTCCACCCGGCCATCGAAGAGTACCTCTACCCGGCAATGGAGGACTTCCGCCTCGATATCATCATCGACCAAGGGCCGAATGCCCGCTCCATCCAGCTCAATCTGCCGCGCTTCACGCTCGTCGGGGCCACGACGCGCGCGGGCATGCTCACAGGCCCGCTTCGCTCACGATTCGGGCTCATCAACCGACTTGATTATTACAAACCGGATGAGCTCTGCCAAATCCTCCACCGCTCCGCCGGTCTGCTCGACATTGACCTCACTCCGGGCGGAGCCCTCTCCATCGCCCGACGTTCACGCGGTACTCCCCGCGTAGCCAACGCCCTGCTGCGCTGGGTACGAGACTACGCCCAGGTCAAGAGCGACGGCCGCATCAGCGACAGCGTAGCAGAGTCCGCCCTCAGCATGATTGACATCGATGAAGACGGGCTGGACGAAATGGATAAGCGCCTGCTCGAAACCATGATTTACAAGTTCGACGGCGGCCCGGTGGGGCTGTCCTCGCTCGCGGTCGCCGTAGGAGAGGACGAAAGCACCATCGAAGACGTACACGAGCCATTCCTCATCATGCAGGGCTACATTAAGCGCACCCCGCGCGGCCGCGAAGCCCTGCCGGCAGCCTACGCCAAAATCGGGGCCAAACCTTGCCGTGCGCAAGGCGAGCTCCCCCTGTAACCCCCTCCCATTCTCCCTCTCACATCCTCCGTTATGAAACGCCTCCTTTTCGCAGCCACAGCCATCACAGCCCTCCTCTTCAGCGCCTGCCAGCAACAGCAAATGCAACAGGTTGCCTACAACTCCAAAGTCGTCGTACTCGACATCGGCCACTACTTCGAGCCCACGCGCGGCGGTCAGGGTGCTCGTACCCCCGACGGCACGAAGGGCGGCACCATCGAAGAAACCGAGTTCTGGTACCGCTACGCAGGCGAAGTTAAGAAAGTCATCGAAGAAGCCGGCTACACCTGCCTTATCTGCAATCGCGGCGATGTTCCTGCCGACCCCAAATTGGCAGCAACGGCACAACAGGCCGGGGTTCACCACGTCAAATCTCCCGACCCCACAGCCATCTACCGCTCCACTCACCATCCGCACCGCATCGCAGTAGGCATGCTGAGCACCAACTATGCCCTCGACCAAAAGCCCGGTGCCGTCATATTCCTCCACCACAACAGCAATTCCGAAAAATGGCTCGTCTTTAACAAAGGGGCCTTCTACTGCAATCAGGTCGGCACCCGCATGGCCCAAATCATGGCTCAAACCATGACCCGCGATGTCCTCGACCACCCGCAGGGCGGCATGCCCAACAACGGAGTTCCCTGCGGAGTCGTGCTCCGAACAGACGGCCGCAAGGGCGGCGGTGACTGGCTCAACGCCTGCAACGAGTCCTACGTCCCGGCCGTCATCACCGAGGTGGCTTACCTCTCCAACCCCGAGCACGCCGCCTACCTCAACAAACACGAAAACGCCGTGAAGTTCGCCCGCACCATCGGGCAAGGCATTGTCAACTACCTTAACCAGCGCTAACCCCCCGCACCGCGCCATGGCCATCTCCCTGCTCCCTACCTTCAGTCCACGCACCTCACTCGTCTACCTGCACAACGGCAAGCCCCCCTTCAACACCGTTCTGTTGCAGAGCGACACCCCACTCGAAAAGCTCACACTTACCGTGAGCTTTTCGCCTGATTACATCAAGCCGCAAACCTACCGAATAGATGAACTGCGAGCCGGCGAGCCTCACGCCATCACCCCCCAACGCCCGGAGTACGACCTGGCCCGCCTCAAAGCCATCACCGAAGAAGAACCGGGACAGATGCTCTTCACGCTCCGCTGCGAAGACCAAATCCTCCTCGAACAGCATTTCAACTTCTCCTGGCTGCCGAGCAATGCCTGGGTCATGGATGCACACATGCAGCACCCCGAGCTCTTGGCCACACTCGTTCAACCGAATGACCCCGTCGTTGACAAAACCCTTCACCAAGCCGGCTCATTCCTGCAAAAGAAAGGAGAGAATCCCAATTGGTCCGGCTACGATGCCAATCCCTCCAAACAAGCCATCATCACCAAGCTGGAGGCCATCTGGTACACCGTCGCCAACTACAACATCAACTATGCACTCCCGCCGTGCAGCGAAGTGGATGGCGACAAGGGCATCCTCCAAAAAATCCGCACTCCATCCCAAATTATACAGGGTGGTTGTGCCACCTGCCTGGACTCGACCATGCTCATGGCAGCAATCACGGCGCAAGCCCGCTATAACCCCGTTGTCATCTGGATTCCCGGTCATGCCTTCATCGGCATTATCCTCAAAAATGAACACCTCAAGTCGCCCTACATCACCAGCCTGTCCTACCTGCGCAACATGGTCGAACTGGGCGACATGCTCGTGCTTGAGACTACATGCCTCACCCGCAACGAGAGCAATTCCGTAATCGACTTCCACACCGCGCAGGAAAAGGCCAAAAATCACCTGTTCGGCACACAGGAACTCTATGCAGCTTTCGATATCGTTCGGATATGGAGCACAGGCATCCGCCCGCTCCGCGCCGACTCCGCACAGGATATCGCTCCGGCCATCGAGCAACAGGAACTTGCACCCGACGCCGTTGAACTGTCGAAAAAAGCCATCATCGACGAACTCGAGGAGGAACAATCACTCGTCACGGCCCGCAAGCGCACCCGCATGGAAAACTGGCAGCTCAAGCTGCTGGATTTATCCATGCGCAACAACCTGCTCAACTGTAAATTAGACAAAAATCAGGTCAAAATTTTCCCCTATTCGCCGGCGCGACTGGAAGATGACCTCGCCAACGGGAGCTGTTTCCGACTGTCTGAACTTGACATCAACTTCGCCCTCAAGACCCAAAAGGAAGCCGGTAACGATGCCGAGCTCAACAAACTCATCGAGGAACAGGCGGAGAACATGTACAAGCGCGGAGAACTCCTCGCCTACCACACGAGTAAGTCATCCACACTCGACAAGCGCATCCATTCCCTCTACCTGACCGCTCGCCGCAATCTTGAAGAAAGCGGATACAACACCCTCTATATCGCCTGCGGCTTCCTCAAATGGGTGCGCCGCGACAAAGGACAGCAAACCTTGCTTGCCCCCCTCCTGCTCATCCCCGTGCGCCTGACCCGCAAGAGCGTGAAGAGCGGGTTCCGGCTTCAGACCACGGACGAGGAGCCCCGCATCAACCTCACCCTGCTGGAGCTGCTCAAGACAGAGTACGACCTGCGCATACCCGAACTGGAAGCAGAACTACCCACCGACAAATCCGGACTGGACATCACCGCCATCTTCAACATCGTGCGGCGAGCCATCAAAGACTTCGACGGCTGGGAAGTGGAAGAAATCTGTTCCGTCGGCATCTTCTCCTTTGCCAAGTACCTGATGTGGAAGGACCTCTGTGATCGTCAGCAGGAACTGCTCGCCAACCCCATCGTCCGCCACCTCGCCAACGAAGAACGAGCGGCATTCCCGGCTCAGGTAGGGTTCCCCGAGCCCGCCATGCTCGACAACGAAGCCGCCGCCGAAAAGGTGTACACCCCGCTCTCGTCGGACTCCTCCCAGCTCTCCGCCATTCTGGCTGCCGGGCGCGGCAAGAACTTCGTACTCATCGGCCCTCCCGGCACCGGCAAAAGCCAGACCATCTCCAACATGATAGCCCACTGCCTCGGCCACGGGAAAACCGTCCTCTTCGTAGCCGAAAAGGCAGCCGCTCTCTCCGTGGTGTACAACCGCCTCAAGCGCATCGGGCTGGGAGATTTCTGTCTGGAGCTCCACTCCAACAAGGCCGTGAAAAAAGAAGTGCTGGCCCAATTCAAAGCCGCACTCGACAGCATGGAACACCCGGAGGGCAAGAGCAACTGGGAACAAGCCGTCGCCAACATGCTGCAAGTGCGCTTCGGGCTCAACCTCATGCCCTGGGAACTCCACCGCGCCTATGCCGACGGCACCTCCCTGTACGATGATATCTGCCTGCTGTTGGAGTCCGACGACGTGCCGGAGTTTACCCCCTGCCATGATGACATGCGGCTCCTCACCGCCGAGCGAAAGGAGGAAATGATGGCACAGGTCCACGCCCTCACCCTCAACTACAAGAGCGTGGCCGAGCTCTACCCCGGAGCAGCGGAGTTCATCAGCACGCGCAGCTACAGCTCCGTATGGGAAGATAAACTCGCCACCGCCCTCACGCAGTATGCTCAAACCGCTACGGCGTGGGACACTCGCTTTTCCGCCCTCTGCCGCGAGCTGGGGCTCTCCGTCGAGGAGTACCGCTGCCATGCGGAGTCCCTGCTCAAGCTGCTGAGCATCGCCGAGCAGACCCACGGTGAGGACCACACGCCCCTACTCCCCGCCTCGGCAAAAGAGAGCCTGGCACACCTGAGCGCCGCTCTCAAACAGGCGGAAACATACCGCCGCCTCAAAGCCTCGCTTAGCCTCCGATACCCGGACGGCTTTGAAGACGACCCCAACATCACCCCGCTCTATCAGGAGTGGAAAATGGCCCAACTCTCCAACTTCATCAGCCGCTTCTTTACCACACGCCGCATTCGCAAAACCCTGCAAATGCACGCCTTCAGCCGCAGCACCCCTGATATTCGCCACGACCTCGAGTCCCTGCTCGCCATGAAAGCGGCGAAGTCATCCCCTGAGCTGACATCCGCCGTTCTTCCGCAATACTGCAAGGGCACGGACATGCAGGCCGCTCACCTGGAGCAAGCACAAAACCTCGCCGCCACCCTCGCCGGACTCAAGGGAGTTCAGCCCCTTGCCAAGCGCTATCTCACCAAGGCCGGCAACCCGGTACAGCCCGGGACGGAAGCCGCCTTCATCCTCGACGAATTGCGTGAGTGCACCACCCGCAAGTCCGAACTGCGCGCCGAACTGCACGAGCTCCTCGGCTCCGCCCTGCCCGAGCTCGCCGACAACCATATCGGTGCCGGCGAAAAATGGGCACATTCCCTCCTCGAAATCCGCAGAGAATGGCGACTGGTTACCATCTGGAACGACTGCGCAGCCAAGGCATGCGACAAGGGATTTGCCAACATTGTCCGACAGCTCACCGACAAGCAGGTAGCGCCCGATGAACTCGACCGCGCCACCCTCGTCAACTTCTCCCGCTGCCGCCTGCAAGCCGCGGTGGATGCCTGTCAGACCCTCACCCGCTTCAATGCCCCCACCCACGAGGCGCATATCGAAGACTTCCGTACCAAAGATGCCGAACTCCTCACCGCCGCCGGTGCCCACCTGCAACAACTCCTCCGCAAACAAGCCATCGGAGTGAACCAATTCGGACGGGAAATGGCGGAACTTCAGCACGAACTGGGTAAACAGCGCGCCCACAAGGCCATCCGCAAGCTCCTGAGCCTCACCCCGCATGTAAGCCGTCTGCTCAAGCCCTGCATGCTCATGAGCCCGCTCTCCGTCGCCCAATACCTCACCCCCGAGGCCGAGCCCTTCGATGTCGTCATCTTCGACGAGGCCTCGCAAATCCCCGTATGGGATGCCATTGGTGCCATCGGCCGCGGCAAGAGCGCCATCATCGTCGGCGACCCCCGACAAATGCCCCCCACCAGCTTCTTCTCCCGCAGCAAGAGCAGCGAAGAACAGGAGGATGAAGAAATTGAAGTTGACTTAGAGAGCATTCTGGATGAATGCCTGGCCTGCGGCATACCGCAGATGAACCTCACCTGGCACTACCGCAGTAAGGCCGAGAGCCTCATCGCCTACTCCAACCGCAATTATTACGAGAACAAACTCGTCACCTTCCCGGCTCCCGTCGCAAAAGATACCGCCTTGCAGTACCACTACATCCCCGGCATCTACGAGCCCGGCAGCAGCAAGCGCTGCAACAGAAAAGAAGCTCAGGCCCTCGTGGATAACGTACTGGCCACCCTGCGTGCTCCCGGCTTCTCCTACAACGAGATGACCAGCATCGGCATCGTCACCTTCAACACCCAGCAACAGGCCCTCATCGAAGACCTCTTCGAAAAAGCCCGCGCACAGGACGAATCGCTCGAACCATTCTTCGACGAAGAAAACCCCGAGGCCGTCTTCGTCAAAAACCTCGAAAATGTGCAAGGCGACGAACGAGGGGTCATCTACTTCTCCACCACCTACGGCCCGGACGACAAAGGCAACATCTCCATGAACTTCGGCCCGCTCAACCAGACCGGCGGCGAGCGCCGACTTAACGTCGCCATCACCCGAGCCCGCACCGGCATGCGCGTGTTCACCTCCCTCAAGCCCGAAGATATCGACCTGAGCCGCACCCGCGCGCGTGGCGCAGCCGACCTCCGCGGCTTCCTCGAATGTGCCCGCATGGGCGCAAATGCCTACTTCAACGGCTCCGGCCACACTGCAGGCTCCCCCGCAAGCGGCCTCCAACAGTCCGTCTGCTCCGCCCTGCGGGCAGCCAATTGGAACTGCCTGTGCAATCTCGGTGTCTCCGGCTTCCGTATCGATATCGCCGTCGCGGATCCCGCTCAGCCCGACCGCATGATTGCGGGCATCATCTTAGACGGCCCCGGCTACGCTCAGGCTGCCACCGCCCGCGACCGCGACGTCCTGCGTGAAAGTGTCCTCCGAGCCCTCGGCTGGAACATCATCCACGTCTGGGCTCTCGATTGGTGGAGAGATTCTGAGGGATACGCCGAGAAACTCGACCGCAGCCTGCAACTCCTCCGTTGATATAGCGCAAGCCTCTTCTCCCCCTCCAACAGTGGCGGCTCGCGCCGCCACTGACTCACTACGGACAAGCGCAATCTCATTAAATTCGAAGCAAGTAGATAGAAAGAGCCCTTGCTTTCAAGATTAACTTCGGCCTTTTTCTATCGAATAATTAAGACATGTTTTTTTTCGAGAGCAAGGCGCGATTTTCACTCACATCATCAGCCTCAGCGAGATTATTGCGTTGCGCGTAATAGCAGAATCGCCCCTCTCATGCTTTCGAGTCCGTAGTCAAGATAAGGATTTTAAATGTATTAAAATCATTAGAAGAAGTAACCTTAAACCCCATTTCTTCAAAAATAGCCTCAGCTTTAGAGTAGAAATGTTTCGCGGATATTGATTTTTCAGCTAATATCAAACATATAGTTGAAGACCGTTTGGCGCAATCATCTACCGTCTGCAATATTTGAGCGTATGAAAAATTATCAGCTAGAACAATATTGTCCGGCATAGGTGGAACGGGACCAGAATAATCCCTGCAATTGTAATAACGATACAAATAAGGGAAGCCTTGCGCTATGACCGGAATATCAGAATTAAATAAGCCTCTTTGCTGAACATACAGATATGCCCCTTTCTGATCATCTTTATGATACTTATACACCCATCTCAGTTGACAGGAAGAAACTAATAACAAAGCTACAAGAAGAGAGACATATAATTTATCCCATAACGTCTTTCTCCATGCGGCACTGAGAAGAAACACCATCCCCACGACAAACATCGGAAAGAGAAACATCATGTGTCTCTCCCAAAATTGAAAATTACGGCTGTAAGATGCTAAAAAGAATATTCCCCCTAAAATCAAAGCAGACACCATAGCCGGCTGGCGGAGAAAACTCCATAAAGCCTTATAAGTCCTACATATCAAGACAATCAATGATATGCAAAAAACGCTCACACATGCTATCATTTCCCAGTTAATGAGGTGATAATTTCCCATTCTTATATCATTTCTGGGTAAACCTAATCCGCATAAACCGGAGAAAGCGTAAGCAACAAAGCCCAGATTTAAGATTCCGGGTTTACTCCATCCTCTCTCAGCTCCATGCCCCATATGCAACAAGTACATATATGTAATATACATGAAAAGTGGAACAAAAATAAGACCCACAAAAATCTCTTTGTTAATTGACTTAAAACTCCCATTTTTCTTCCACTTATACATAATAGAACAAACGAAGAGAAGAACGGCAAATCCATAAATAAAATGCACACAAAAACCAATTGTCAACCAAATAAGGGTAACAATAACGTTCATTAAACTGTTCTGTTGTTCTGAGAAAAAACAATGGTAATACACTGCCGCACTACATGCCAGCAAGATGATATATGGGCCTGCATCATTCATATAATACACCACAATAGGGTGCACGCATATTACAAGTAACCACAAGGAAGAAAGATTAAACTTTCTGAGTATAAGGCTAAAATAAATCGCCGAGACGAGTAAAAAAGGTATATTCAGACAGCGATATGCTATTTCTGTTTTTCCGATTAAAGCTCCCCATAAATATTGCAGGTGCATTAACCCCATCTGCAGCAATCCCCATTGCCTATCGAAATACCCATCGGAAATACTTCTATTTGCATACTCTATGCGTATAGCCTCATCCATCCACAGACTGTGAGAACTGATACTTAAAGAAGCAATCAATAATACCAACAAGCCCAAAAACCACCATTTTTTGTCTAAAATATTCATTTATGAAATAAACTTTGATTCTACGTTAATTACTTAGATTGCTCTGACACAATGTAATGAGGTCTGCGTTTGATTTCCATATACATCTTAGACATGTATTGCCCCATTACCCCTATACAAAAGAGTTGAACACCTCCGATTAACAAGATAATGCAAGACAAGGAAGTCCAGCCGGCGACTGAGTTATTATACACAAGCTGTCGAACAGCTAATGTAGCGATACCCACCAATGATATAAACATAAAAAACACCCCCAAAAAAGCGGAAATAAGAAGCGGTGCTGTCGAAAAAGATACAATCCCCTGCAAAGAATAACGAAACAATTTCCAAAATGACCATTTGGTTTCCCCGGCTACACGCTCTACATTCTCATAAGATATCCATTTCGTACGAAATCCAATCCACTCATACAGACCTTTAGAAAAACGATTCACCTCCGGCATTGCCAACAAGGCATCAACAGCTTTTCTTGACAACAACTTGTAATCGCGGGCACCATCTACAAGTTTTGTATCAGAAATGCAATTGATAAACTTATAAAAACAACGAGCGAAAAACGAGCGTATTGGGGGTTCTCCCTTTCGTGTCACTCGACATGTCCCCACACAATCATACTCACCACTATTTATGAAGTTAAGCATTTCGGGCAATAACTTAGGCGGATCCTGTAAATCAGCATCCATGACAGCAGTCCACGTTCCGCGAGAAGCGTGCAAACCGGCTAAAATTGCACTTTCTTTTCCGAAATTACGAGAAAAAGAAATGTAACGAACGAAATTGTATTTCTGATGAAACTCCCTGATGATGGCAAGAGTTTTATCCCTACTTCCATCATCAACAAAAATAATTTCAACAGCCACCCCATCCAGAGTTTTTATAACCCTTTGAATTTCTTCCATAAACAAAGGAAGAGTAAACTCCTCATTATAACTCGGCACGACTAATGTCAACAAGTCCATTTTCTTCTATTCTCTTAAAGTCGATGTAATACTACTACGTCGGGTCAGCTCATTATATATTACTTATAGCTCCAATGTCCAGCTCAAAATCAATTTGAATGATGATTTGCACATGTGTCCCAAAGATTTTTCTGAGAGACGCAAGTGCCGATAAATCCTAGGCTTTCCGAAAAGGGGCTTT
>JAUNRC010000045.1 GCA_030535875.1 Akkermansia sp.
CCGGGTGCTGGAAGCGGGTGGGGTTGGTGGAGTTGCCGGTGATGGAAACGTCCACGCCCTCAAGCCACATGATGGCCACGCCCTCACGCACGTCGTCAGCGCCATAGCAGTTCACCTTAGCACGCTCGCCGTCAGAGAAAGCGGTGCGGTTCACCACCTCCACCTTACCGGTGGCGTAGTCGAACTTGGTCTGGCAGTAGGTGAAGCCGTTGATACGGGAGATGATGTAGGCGGCGTCCTTGCCCAGACCGTTCAGGATAACGCGAAGGGGCTTCTGGCGCACCTTGTTGGCGGAGCGAGCGATACCGATGGCACCCTCAGCAGCGGCGAAGGACTCGTGACCTGCCAGGAAGCAGAAGCACTCAGTCTCCTCGCGCAGGAGCATGGCGGCCAGGTTGCCGTGGCCCAGACCTACCTTACGGTCGTCAGCTACGGAGCCGGGAATGCAGAAAGCCTGCAGGCCCTCACCGATAGCCTCGGCGGCGTCGGCGGCCTTGGTGCAGCCCTTCTTAATGGCGATGGCAGCGCCTACGGTGTAGGCCCAACCGGCGTTCTCGAAAGCGATGTTCTGGATGCCGCGCACGATCTCGCGCACGTCGATACCCTTCTCAAGGCAAACCTTCTCGGCTTCCTCGCAGGAGGAGATGCCGTACTGAGCAAGAACCGGAAGAATCTGGTCGATGCGGCGGGAGTAGGATTCAAAAAGAGGCATAATCTTGTCTTGTGTGTTAAGGGTTCTTTACTCGTGGCGGGGGTCGATGTACTTGGCGGCATCAGCAAAGCGGCCATAGGAGCCGGTGTGCTTCTTCACAGCCTCATTGGCGTCCATACCCTTCTTGATGTCTTCCATCATCGGGCCCATCTTCACGTACTGATAACCGGTGATTTCACCATTGGCATCGAGAGCGAGCTTGGTGATGTAACCCTCAGCCAGCTCCAGATAGCGCGGCCCCTTGGCCAGCGTGCCATAGAGCGTACCGGTCTGGGAGCGCAGGCCCTTGCCGAGGTCCTCAAGACCGGCACCGATGGGCAGACCGCCCTCGGAGTAGGCACTCTGCGTGCGACCGTAAACAATCTGCAGGAAGAGCTCGCGCATGGCGGTGTTGATGGCATCGCACACCAAGTCGGTGTTCAGAGCCTCCTGAATGGTCTTGCCGGGAAGAATCTCACTGGCCATAGCGGCGGAGTGGGTCATACCGGAGCAACCGATAGTCTCCACCAGAGCCTCCTGAATGACGCCGTTCTTCACGTTGAGCGTCAGCTTGCAGGCACCCTGCTGGGGAGCGCACCAACCCACACCGTGGGTCAGGCCGGAAATATCCTCGGTCTTCGTGACTGCCGTCCAGGCACCCTCCTGGGGGATGGGAGCCGGGCCGTGATTGCAGCCCTTCTTGACGCAACACATGTGTTCTACTTCGTGTGTGTACTGCATAGTTTCGTTTTTGTTTTTGGGAAAACCTTGTTTGCCGCCGCGGCCGTAGTTGCGACAGCGCTCTCAGTCAATGTTCATTTTACCCCGATTAGCACCTGTTAGGCAAGACTAATCTTTAGCTTTTTAACGTCAGTTCGCAAAATGGAAGGGAACGGGAAAAACAGAGGCTCCCCCAAAGACACAATAAAAGCTTGCGAAGTGCGCAGGGTTAGTGTTTGATATACGGAGCATGGGGAATAAGCGACATCGTGAATACGGCGTAAACAAGCGCCTGGCATCGCTGTGCCTGCTATTCTCCCTACTGCTACACGTGGGAGCGAGCGCCCTCCTGCTGCTCGGTGAGTCGGAGGGAAATCAGCCGCCCCGCCCTGAAGGGCGAAACACCGGCAGAATATTGAAAATCAAACGCGAGCCCAAAAAGAAAAAAGAGCCGGCAACTTCGCAGTCCGAAGAGGAAAAAGAAACACCCCGACGCCTACCCTTTGCCAAAACGAGCGCGGAGCGCCCCGAAGAGCAACCGCAACAAGCCGACTTTCAGGGCAAGCGCAATGCCCGCGCGGAAGGAGAAAGCGAAGCCCCCGACCGCCCGAGCGAGGCACCGCTTCCTTCCATGCTCGGTGAAGAAAAAGAAGAAATCAACACCCTTGAACAAGAGCACCAAGACGGCCCCATCGAACACGACGGCAAAAAGAGAGCCGTTCCGGCTCCTGCTCCGGCACCCGACCCCATGCCCGGGCGCCCCGATGTCAGCCCCTCCGCCCAACCTGACCTCGGCACGCAAGCTCAAACCATCACCCCCACCGAGGCCGTAACAACGATTCAAGCCGCCACCGAACAAAAAGACGGCGAGCTCAAACTTCAAACTCGTGAAGAGGAAGAAGAAAAACAACAGACCCCCCAAAAGGCAGCGCCGACCGTCGGGCTGCCTTCCGCACAAGGCAAGCGGCCCATTCCTCCGCGCCCCAAGCTCAGACGCCCCGTCTACGACCCCAGTTTAGCCGACCACGCACAACCGGGTTTCCGCACAAGAGAACGTCGCACCCGCAGCAGCGGACGTTTTGTGCTCGGCCGCAATCCCTCCCTCAATGTCACAGCCACTCCGCTCGGTCGCTACGAAGAAAGCGTCTACCGCCTGATAGCCTACCGCTGGTACGCCGCCTGCGATGCCCACCGCGGCGACATCATCCCGGGCAGAATCATCATAGCCATACGCCTCAACAAAAGCGGCAGCGTGGACAACATGAACCTCATCACCCGCCGCGGCGCCGGTATCATTCAACAGTCCTTCACTTTCGGAGCCATCCGACAAGCTCAACTTCCGCCCATGCCGCCCGCCGTTCAGCGCGAGCTCATCGGCAACCAACTGGAACTCATCTTCACTTTCAACTTCGATTAACATCCACCCCACCATCACTATGTCCGACACCATACACCAATTCTTCGATGCCTGCCACCCCTTCGGCTATCCGCTACTGGTCTGCTCCATTATATTAACAGCCGCCGTTCTCTACCACCTGCTGATTACTTTGAGCGAGCGTCGCGTGCAAGAACTGGCAGGCTTTCTCCCCGACCTGCGCCTATCCGTCACCGGCACAACCGATGATTTGCTCACCTTCTGTCACTCGCACGCCAATGCCCTCACCCGCGAAGTCATCCATATATGGGAAGAGAAAGACAACCCGTCGCTGCCGGCCATCACCGAAAGCCGGCTCCGACTCCTGATTGACAGCCAGCGCGCCGGCATGACCACCATCAACATCATCACCAGCGTCGCACCCATGCTCGGCATTCTCGGTACCGCATGGGGGCTTGTTGACATCTTCGGCATTTTCGGCACGCCCGGTGCAGAACAAGGAATTGCCGTCGGAATTTCCAAAGCCCTCTACACCACCATCTTCGGTCTGGCCATCGCCGTTCCGGGAATCATCGCCCTGGGTTGCTTCGAACGAGCCCTCGAACGCAAGGCCGCCCTCATCAACGAACTCTTCACCGAGCTGCTTGCCATTCGCAACAAACTTTGACAGATTCATGAATATCTACACCCGCAAGTCCGTCACGCAGGGCATTCCCATCGTTCCCATGCTCGACATCCTCACCATTCTGCTCATTTTCTTCATTGTGCAGACGGAGTTCAAGCGGCAGGTAAACGTCCTCAAACTCGACCTGCCCCGCACCGAGCACCTCTCCGGCGAAATAGGTGACCGCAATCAAATCCTTCTGGAAGTCGCGGCAGACGGACGCATTGCTTTCGACGGACGCCTGCTCCATGCCGACGAAATCCCTGCTGCCGTCAACAGCCTTCTCGACAAAAACCCCAACGCCCGCATCCAAGTCGCCGCAGCAGAGGGCGCTTCCATGGGAAAATTTATCGAAATTCTCGATTCACTCAGCGAAGCCGGTCTCAACATCGACGAAGTGCCGGTGCGAATCAATACTGAGAATTGATAATCAATCATATCCCATATATTCAACTACATTTCACAAAAAAACTTTAATAAACACCACTTTATTAAAAAGTGGCATTTTTAGGTCTTTTCCTGACAATTTTGCAAGGAATCTCATAAAAAAAGCACCCCGTTACTTCAAGATTTTTTCTTTCAATTGCAGCCAAAATCCATCCGACACAAGCCTGCAAAATTTAGTAATTGCAGCTTTATTACCGAATTTTCAAAGTTTCCGAACCTAAAAACGCGTGCCGGCAAGCATCAACGGGAAGAAAAAACTCATCAAGCATCTTTACTATTTCCCGGCAACCATTTTTTCGCCTTTTTGAACTCTCTACGGATACAACTCCGATTTTTTGAAGCCGTTTCCATTTTGTTCAAAATAGCGTGAGGCGATTTCCGGTTCCGACAGCTTAAGTTGAGCGTGAAAAAGCCTCAAAAATCACCCCGCGAGAAAACCGCACAGACGATGAAGCGTGCGGCAAAAAATAAAAATCGCAGCAGTTTTCCGATGGGATTACCAGAATATAAAAAGCCACTTTTACGACCGTTTTCTCGCTTTTCTTCCTTTCTTATATTATTTTCTAACGAGCTCCGAAAGTATAACAAAATCATCCACTCTGAAAATTACTTTCCATCCCCCCTCTTCCGCGATTCTTATATCCACCTCACGATTCCGTCACCACTCGAACAGACAAACAAAACAAAGCTCTGAACTCTCCCTCTTACCCAACAACATCACATTATTTCACAACTAATTACACAAACATTCTAAATGTCAAACCTCACAAATAAAGATATTCATTCATTTATGAAACAAGACTTTTATATATCATCATTTTCACTAACAACAACACTTGTTAGATTCATTTTGCATTTATTTACAATATCTTTCATTAATCTATTCACATCAATTCATCGGAAAAGATATTACAGTTATTCCCTACACGAAGAGACAATTCATCTTATCACAAAAAGTGCTCAATACAATCTCGGAAGACGCGGTCCCAAACCGGTAAAGATAGTCCATACGATAGTACCGGCTTTCTCAGCGACCTCGGTAACGGGAATATGCGGACCTATCAGTTCGACCTCCTCGCCGGGAGCGACAAAAGGCACATCCGTCACATCGACCATGATTTGATCCATTGTCACGCGACCGAGCATGGGACAATAATGCCCGTTGATATAAACGCGGGCGCCCTTCCCCGAAAGGCTTCGCGGCCATCCGTCCGCATAACCGATGCCGACAGTCGCCACGCGGGTGCTGCGCTCAGTTACAAAAGTACGACCATAAGCCACGCCGTGACCGGGCGGCAACTCACGAATAAGCGATATACGGGAGCTGAGTTTGAGGGTCGGTCGAAGCACTCCGTCGTAGATAGAGGCCATCGGTGCCACTCCGTACAGCAGCAAGCCGGGGCGAGCCAGATTGGCAATCGGCACCTCATAGGCCAGCTCCCCTGCACTTGCGGCGATATGGCGATATCTCAGGCGGAAATAAGTTCGGAGCATTTCCACACAATCCGAGAACAAGGCAATCTCGTTCTGCGTGAACGGCACATCTTCATCAGCCGAGGGAAAATGCGACATCACCCCATCGACAACGAGATTAGGCATCGCTTTCAGAGGCTCAACAACCGCCCCGAGCTGCTGCGGCAGAAAACCCTCGCGCCCCATCCCGGTATCGACAGCCAAGTGCACGAGAAAAGTCTTGTCGTACAAAGCAGCCAAACGTTGAAAATGCTCCGCCTCCTCAAGAGTGGAAATCGTGCAGCACCAATTATTGAGCACAATTTCCTCGCGTTCCTCCGGGAAAGACGGACCCAGAATAAAAGGCTTCGTTCGCACCCCGGCACGACTCAGGCGACGAGCCTCGCCGGCATTTGCCACACCGAAAAAGGCTATGCCGTCGGCATCCAAACGCCGCGCAACCGGCTCCAGCCCATGTCCGTACGCGCCGGCCTTGATAACAGGCATGAGCTCCGTTCCCGGCAAGGCCTGACGCGCAATATCCAAATTATGCGCAATAGCCTCCAGATTGACATCTACCCAAGCTCGTGGCGGACTCTCGTTTGTCATATCGGCACCACTTTACCACTCTACACGCTATTTTTCAAGAGTAAATATCCGCTCCGCCCCGTAACTCACCATTTATGTCCGAAAACTCAATTCTGCACCACTCTTAACATTTCGCAGAGAGAAATTATTTCCATTTTTCAATAATTTTGTTTGACATTACTCTAAAAACAGTTACAATGTGGCACATGAACCAGCTCTCCAAAAAACCGCATGATTACTTTATGAAGCTCCTGAGCATCATCGACGACATGCGGCGCGCCAGCTTCAAATCCACGCCCACCACACAGCAGAAGAAGATGCTCGGTCTTACCTTCCGACAAGGTTCAGCCATAGCACAAATTAAACTGCTCACCACGGAAGAACCTCAGGGCGTAGCTCTCAAGACGCTGGCAGGACACCTGAAAATGACAGTTCCCGCCACATCCCTGCTGGTTGAGACGATGGTGAACAAAGGATTTTTTGAACGCACCCCGAACCCCGATGACCGTCGTGCAGTCTGCATTCGTCTTTCCGAGAAAGGACAGGAACTCTGCAACGACGTGAACGCCCGCCTGCAGGCGGAAATTGACCGCGTTGCCGACGTACTCAGTCAGGAAGAGCTGGATTGTCTGGCCGGCATCGCCGATAAACTCGAGAATAAATTCTACAACGAAAAGGGCTGATTCGGGTGCGCGCAAAACAATTTTCCGCGACATTTTCTTGACTATGCTCGAAGATACGTGTAATATCTTATACGAACAGAGGGTACCGGCGTGACTGAATGCCGCCCCGCAAATGCCTTTCTATATGTCAAACAAACCGAATCTTCTGGCGCAGGTGCGCCAACATCTCATCAGCCGCAACGAGGACTACCAGTGGGTCACCATGGGACCGGCCAGCGAAAAAATCGGGTTGGCTTATCTTCCGGTCGACACCACGGGCATGCCCTGCACGTTTATGTTCACGGAGTTGCAAGAGCCGTGCAGCTTGGTATTTGACGTACACTTCGCCACCCGCGTGAGCAAGGAGGACATGCAGGAACTGAGCATGCTGCTGCTGACCATCAATGCCAATCTCCCCGAGGGGCAGTTACTGCTGGACATGGAGGGCGGTTATGTCTACTATCGTCTCAAGTATGTCGTCAACAACCCTGACATCACCGATGAGGAAATCCGCAATCGCATAGCCTACATGGAGACCGTCGGCGTGAGCATAACCATGACCTACGCCCGCATCATCGGGCAGGAATTCCCCCTCATTCGTTAACTTTCAATCCCACACATACACATCTATATGTCACTCGATAACCCCTTAGCAGGTAAGGTTGGCATCGTCACCGGCGTTGCCAACAAGCGCAGCATTGCATACGGCATCGCCAAGGCATGGCACGAGGCCGGCGCCAAGCTGATTTTCAACTATCAGGGCGAGCGCCTCAAGGACGGTGTCATCAAGCTGGTTAAAGAGAGCTTCGGTGAAGATACCCCCATCTGCGATTTAGACGTCATGAACGACCAAAGCATAGCCGATTTCTTCGCCTTTGTAGCCTCCCACACCGACCACGTGGACATGATGTTGCACTCCATCGCCTTTGCTCCCAAGGCTGAGGGTACGCTGGAGGGCCACTTCTCCGACATCCCCCGCGATGCCTGGAACGTCTCCCTGCAGGTGAGTGCCTACTCCCTCATCGCCATGTCCCGAGCCGTAGCCCCCCTCATGGTCAACGGCGGCTCCATCATGGCCATGACTTACTACGCCAGCCAGAAAGTCGTACCGAACTACAACCTGATGGCCGTCTCGAAGGCCGCTCTGGAGACCTGCTCCAAGTACCTCGCCTTCGATTTGGGCCGCCGTGAGGCCCCCATCCGCGTGAACTGCATCTCCGCCGGTCCTGTACAGACGCTGGCAGCCCGCGGCGTGAGCGGCTTCACCGGCATGTTCAAAGTCTACGAAGAGAAGAGCCCCTTGCAGCGCTCCTGCACACTCGAGGAACTGGGTGCCACCGCCACCTTCCTTGCCTCCGACGGCTCCGCCAGCATCACCGGTCAGGTGCTTTATGTTGACGGTGGCTACGAAATCGTAGGCATGTAAATCCGCCCCGACTGACTTCAACATTTCATCGCGCCGGGAGTGAAAATCACTCCCGGCGATTTTTATGCTTGCTTATTCATACCGGATTGCTATACTTAACATCATGAAAAAGTTGCGCTTTCTTCTGCCATTGTTGGCAACCGCCCTTCCGGTAGCGGCTGAACTCAGCACGGACACCATCTTTGCCGACCACATGGTTCTGCAACAAGGGCAGGCCATACCCATCAGCGGCACCTGCACCGGCAGAGAAGCCGTTGTCGTGAACTTCGGCGGTAAAGATGTCAAAGCCGTGATAAAAAACGGGCGCTGGCAGGCCACCCTTGCCCCCATGCCGGCCAATAGTGAGGGACAGGACATCACCATCACTCAGGGAGATGAGAAAGTCGTGCTCAAAGACATTCTGGTAGGTGAAGTATGGATTGCCTCCGGCCAGAGCAACATGCTCTGGCGCCTCAATCAGACCGGCGACACGAACAGCCTGAAAGAAGCCCCCACTCCTCAATTCCGTTTTTACCACTCCGAACCACAGGTTCACACCGCTCCGTCAGCCTACCGCGAAAGAGAGAAAACCATTCTCAACAACCGAAAGATGTACCAAGGAAGCTGGAGCTGCAACACCCCGCAGACTCGGCCACGCATGAGTGCCGTCGGCTACTACTTCGGCCGCGAACTGCAACAGCAGCTCGGCGTACCGGTAGGCATCATTCACGCTGCCCTCGGAGGCTCGGAAATGATGGCATGGATGCCCCCGTCCGTCCTGAAGAAAAAGTACCGCGAGTGCACCACGGCACGCTGGCGGGAGAGCAAGTACATGTCCGCTTGGGTTCGCGGCCGAGCCCGTCAGAACATCGGTGCGGATCTGAATGCCCCCCACCCCTACAAACCGGCCTACCTCTTCGAAACCGGCATAGCCCCTTGGCTTGACTTCCCCGTGGCCGGAGTCATCTGGTACCAGGGAGAGAGTGATGCCGAGATTCAGGACATGAAGCAGAACTACGCCCTGCTGCGCGACCTCATCAACGGCTGGCGCCAAGAGTTCGGGAAGCCACAACTCCCCTTCCTCATGGTGCAGTTACCGCGCATCAATGACAAAACTCCCCTGCGCGCCTACTGGCCGGAGTTCCGCACCGTCCAACAGCGCGCTCAGGATGAAATGAAGCAGGTCTACTCCCTCACCACCATTGACCTCGGCTCGCGCAACAGCGATGTACACCCGCCCCGCAAGCTCGAGGTCGGCACACGCCTCGCACATCTTGCCGCTGCAAAGGTATACGGTAAAAACATCCCCTACTCAGGCCCGGTCGTCAGCAAAGTCACACCCGGTAAGGGCAAACTGACCCTGCAATTTGAACACGCCGAAGGCCTGAAGACAAGCAACGGCGCCGCCCCCGTCGGTTTTGAAGTTTCCGCCAACGGCAGGAAATACCATCCGGCCGTGGCCGCCATCAACGGCACAAGCATCGAGCTGAGCTCCTCCGAGGTCAAGTCTCCCAAGTACGCCCGCTATGCCTGGGCCACCTATATGGAGCCCAATCTGGTGAATGCTCACGGCCTGCCGGCTGCTCCTTACGCGCCGACCGCCAAATAATCTCCTGCTGCAAGGCTTCAAAAGAGCCGTCCTCCTTGTGGGGGACGGCTCTGACTCTCTCCAATATTATCACTTACAAAATTATTTACCGAGAGCGGCACTCCACGTGTCGGCCTTAAAGCCCGGAATGACCACCCCGCTCTCCGTTACAAGCAAAGGACGCTTCACCAGCATGCCCTCCGTGGCCAGCAGCGCCAGCATCTCCTCCTCGCTCATCTCCTTCAGTCGAGCGGCAAGGTTCATTTCACGGTATTTCATGCCGCAGGTGTTGAAAAACTTCTTCAGCGGTAGCCCACTGGCCTGCCACCATGTACGCAATTCCTCCTGAGTGGGAGACTGCTCCGCAATGTGGCGATCGACAAACTCCACCCCCTGCTCCTGCAGCCATGTGCGAGCCTTACGGCAGGTGCTGCACTTCGGATATTCAATAAATTGTGTGCTCATGACTTTTAATTACCCTATTTCCCATCAGAATGCAAGCATTTTTGCAAAAAATGTCACATTTTCTTTTCAGAGAGGCGGATGACACCGGGGTGCGGAACAAAGAAGAAAACGGCGGGCACGATAGTTAAGAAAAGCTAGGAAATCGTGAGATGTGCAACTCACAGAGCCATAATATATGGCACTATATAGATATTGACGGCACCATAAGTTGTGGTATGATGAGCGGCATGAGATGCATTCAATGCGGGTACATGGAAGATAAAGTCATCGACTCACGGATGTCGAAGGACGGCACGTGCATACGCCGTCGCCGCGAGTGCATACGCTGCCAATACCGCTACACCACCTATGAGCAGATAGAGCGCACCGAGCTGCGCGTGGTGAAGCGCGACAATGTACACGAGGCACTCAACCGCGAAAAAATCCTGCGCGGCATGATTAAGGCCTGCGAAAAACGCCCCGTGAGCATGGACCAGCTCGACAATGCTGCCGACGAAATCGTCGCAGAACTGCACCGCGACCACCAGCGCGAGGTACCCTCCTCCATCATCGGCATGAAGGTCATCGAGAAATTGCAGGGAATAGACCCCGTGGCCTACATCCGCTACGTCTCCGTCTACCGTCAATTTGCGAACGTGGATGAATTCATCGAGCTGATTCGCCGCATGGAGCGCAAGAGTGTGAACGACCCCTTGCAACGCAAACTTTCTTTCTGATGATATCTTTCAAGAACAATCGTCCCCTGCTGCAAAGCGGCTACTGCGTCTTTTCGGACTACGATTTGGCGTGGCTGGTCAACGTACTGCAGGAGGCAGCGACCGCTGCCGGCACCACCCTTCCCTATAAAGAAGAGATAGCCGCCGGCGTACTGCAATACCTTGAGAGCCACTGCCCGCTGCATGCCGTACCGCTCGACTACCTCTTTGACCGCATGCGCAGCCTGCTCAACCAAATCGGCTTACCGCTCATAGCGGCGCACCTGCGCCGGCAAACCCCGCCGATTGACATCGAACTCGACACTCTGGCCGACGAATCGCCGCTGCCGCTCTTCTTCTACACCGAACTGCGCCGCCGCATGGACAATCTGC
Source organism: Akkermansia sp. (assembly GCA_030535875.1). Lineage (GTDB taxonomy): Bacteria > Verrucomicrobiota > Verrucomicrobiia > Verrucomicrobiales > Akkermansiaceae > Akkermansia. Next base: position 11,146 of record JAUNRC010000045.1, read on the forward strand.
GCACCAAGGGACTGACCAACTATCACTTCAGCGGCAAGGAACGTTGCAGTTTCGACCTCTCCGACCGCCGCCGAAGTTGTCCCACGCAACAACGAGCTCTCGCCGAACTCAACGCCTACCTGGCCTCCTGTGCCGACAAATAATTCCGGCGACAAACGCTCCGCATAACGCCCCCACCCGTGAGAAGAGGCGGCACCTTACTCGATAACCGTCCACAGGCGGCCGTTACGGGCTTTGATAAGCCGGATATCCAAATCAAAGGCCGCTCGCAGGTTCTCCTCCGTCAGCACCTCATCACGGGAACCGTACGAAAGGATGTTGCCCTGTCGCAATATCATGCCGCGCGAAAAAGCCGGCAAAATATCCTCAATGCGCTGCGTGATGAAAATAATGGTCAGCTCAGGGTGCGAGGCAGCAAGTTCATCTATCGTATGCAGCAGGAACTCACGACCTGCGATATCGAGATAAACGCTCGGCTCGTCCAAAATCATCAATTCCGGATTGGTCATGAGCGCACGCGCGATAAGCACCTTCACCTGCTCACCGCTGCTCATCGTTGCCACGGTTCGCTCCATGAGGTGCGTGGCGCGCAGACTCTCCATCAGCGCGGCAGCCTTCCGCTCCTCCTCAGAAGTTGGCTCTCGGAACAGCCCGATAGTGGCATCCGGCCCGGAGAGCACCATCTCGCGCCCCGTCCACTCACGATCGCCCAGCCACTGGTGCATGAGCGGACTCACCCAAGCTATATGCTTGCGCAATTCCTGCAAATTAACCGTACCGAAGCGCTTACCCAGCACCTCAACCCTTGCACCGTAAACCGGCCAGGCATAACCCATCAGCATGCGCACCAGTGTCGTCTTGCCGGCACCGTTCGCGCCGAGGATGAAACAACGCTCCCCTCGCTCCACCTCCCAGTTGATATTGTGAAGGATTTCACGCCCGGAGAGGTAAACCTTAGCATCTTTGACTGTTACAGCATTCATAGTACGGGTAAAGAACAAAGGGCACGGAGGCGATGTTGCGCTCCGTGCCCTGATGAATATCAATAAGGTCGATTAAGCACCGAGCTGGAAGCGCTCGAAGGCCACCACGGTGATGGTGTCGCCGAGCTGCTTGGCCATATCGGCCACGAGCTTCTCAACGGTGATGGAGCCATCCTTCACGAACTCCTGGCTCAGCAGGCAGCTCTGCTTGTAGAGAGCCTTGAGCTTGCCGGGAAGAATCTTCTCGAGCAGAGCCTCGGGCTTGCCCTCAGCGATGAGCTGAGCCTTGGCAATCTCCTGCTCCTCGGCCACGAAAGCGGGATCCAGAGAGCTGGAGTCCACGCTCTTGGGAGCGCAGGCAGCAATGTGCAGAGTGATGTCCTTGCACATAGACCGGAAGTCGGCAGCAGCCACGGTCTCGGCCTTGCCGCAAGCAACCTGAAGGAGCACGCCCACCTTGCCACCCATGTGGATGTAGGAGACGATGCTGCCCTCACCGCTCATCGTGTAGCGGGCAAACTTACGCAGCTTCATGTTCTCACCGATGGCGGCGCACTGCTCGGCGATGTACTTCTCAACGGTGGTGCCATTGATGGCTACGTTGAGAGCCTCGTCCAGGCTCTTGGCGGAGGAAGCCTTGAGAGCGGCAGCAACCTCGGCTACGAGTGCCTTGAACTTGTCACCCTTGGAGCAGAAGTCCGTCTCGCAGTTAATCTCGAAGATGATGCCGTCGTTACCCTCCACAACGGTGGTAACCACACCCTCCTTGGCGTCGCGGTCAGCCTTCTTGGCAGCCTTGGCGATGCCCTTCTCGCGGAGGTACTTCACGGCTTCGTCCATATTGCCGTCACACTCGATGAGAGCGTTCTTGCAGTCCATCATGCCGGCGTCCGTCTTGGCGCGCAGCTCTTTGACCATCTGGGCGGTAATATCAGCCATTGTCTTTATAAAATCGGGTTATATTCTGAAATCAGGCCTTGTTCTTGTTGATAGCCTCCGTCAGAACGGAGAGAATCAGGCGGATGGAGCGCACGGCGTCGTCGTTACCGGGAATCGGGAAGTCCACGCTCTCGGGGTCGGCGTTCGTGTCGGTCAGAACAATCACGGGGATGCCCAGAATGTGGGCCTCGCGGATGGCGATGTCCTCGTGGTCGGCACCGATGGCAACCATCACGTCGGGAGCACCGCCCATGTTGCGGATACCCTGCAGGTTGCGCAGGAGCTTCTCGCGCTCACGGGAAAGGGCAGCGAGCTCCTTCTTGGACATGCTCTTGTACTCAGGCTGCTTGTCGAGGTTCTCGAGCCAGTCGAGACGAGCGATGCTCTTCTTGATGGTGCTCATGTTGGTGAGCATACCGCCCAGCCAACGGAAGTTCACATAGTACTGACCGGTGGCCTCTGCGGCCTCCTTTACAGCCTCCTGAGCCTGGCGCTTGCAGCCAACGAAGAGAATCTTCTTGTTCTTGGCGGCCTTCTCGGCGAGGAAAGCGCAAGCCTTGTCGAGGCACTTTTCAGTCTCCTCGAGGTTGATGATGTGAATGCCATTCTTCTGAGTGAGAATGTACTTCTTCATGTTGGGGTGCCACTTGCGGGTCTGGTGACCGTAGTGTACACCGGCCTCAACCATCTTGGATACGAGTTCGTTAATCATTGTTTGTATGGATGTTGTGTGCGACCTTATATCAGGAGGCACGGATGTGCGGAAGGTGCTGCGCTCTTGCCCCCAGCCCTCCGTTGTTGGTATTGCAGCATCAGCGGGGACGCAGAGAATACACCTTTCCGCCCTCAATGTCAATCAAAATCACCTCATTCACGCAAAAAAATGTCGCATTAAATGCTTGCAATTCAAATGAATGGTGGTAAGATTAGCGGGGTACACCCGCTCGTCGGGTGTGAAGTTTCAATCCTAACCACGACAAAACAATGGAAATTCTTCACGACAAGGACGCCGATGTGAGCGTTCTTAACGGCAAGACCGTGGCCGTCATCGGCTATGGTGCTCAGGGCCGCGCTCAGGCGCTTTGCATGCGCGACAGCGGCGTGCATGTCATCATCGGCATTCGCCCCGGTAAGAGCTGGGATGCCGCCGTACAGGACGGCTTTGAAGTGATGACGGTAGATGAGGCTGCAGCCAAGGCTGACATCATCCACATCCTGCTGCCCGACGAAATGCACGGCTCCGTCTACGCCAACCAGATTAAGCCCGGACTGAGCGCCGGCAAGACCCTGTGCTGCTCACACGGTTTCGCCTATGTGTTCAAGACCATTGAGCCGCCGGCAGATGTTGACGTCATCATGGTTGCCCCCAAGGGTCCGGGCACGGAGGTTCGTCGCGTGTTCGAAGAGGGCTTCGGTTGCCCCGGTCTCATCGCCGTGTTCCAGAACCCGAGCGGCAATGCCAAGAATGTAGCTCTGGCTATGGCCAAGGCTGAAGGTCTGACCCGCGGTGGTGTGCTGGAGTGCACCATGCAGCAGGAGACTTACGAAGACCTCTTCGGTGAGCAGAACGTGCTCTGCGGCGGTCTGGTGGACCTCATGAAGTATGGTTTCGAGACTCTCATCGAGGCCGGCTACCCCGCCGAGATGGCTTACTTCGAGTGCGTGCACGAGGCCAAGCTCATCGTGGACATCATCTACAACAAGGGCATCCAGGCCATGAACGGCGTGATCTCCAACACCGCTGAGTTCGGTGAGTACTACAACGGCCCGCAGATTCTCGGCCCGGAGGTCAAGGAGAAGATGAAGGAGAGCCTCAAGCGCATCGAGAGCGGCGAGTTCGCTCGCGTATGGCTGGCCGAGGCCGCTGCCGGCGCTCCCAACCTGCTCGCCAAGCGTGCCGCTCTGGCTGAGCACCCCGTTGAGGTGGTGGGCAGCAAGATTCGCGCTCTCTTCGAGCGCAACTAATCACCTGCTCCGCAAGTTACTTTGCAAGCCCGGTTCACTCCGAACCGGGCTTTTTCTTTCACTGACCAGAGTGACACAAAAAAAAACGCCCCGGAACTCTCATACCGAAAGCTCCGAGGGTTTTACTAAACTTCCTCTCAGCTCACTTGCGGCGGCGGCGAGCAGCCAAGCCGGCAAGCGCCAGCAGGCTCAGCGTAGCCGTGGCAGGCTCAGGAACGGAGAAAGCAGCCGGATTGAGCAAATGAACGCTACCGATGTATTTTCTATCGTTTTTTTCATACCATGTCCCGCTATAGATGGTGTTACCTTCTTGCCATTGCTCCTTCTGAGTAGAAATATATATCTTACCATTCTCTATTTCCACCTCTGCAGCAAAAAGGCCGTCTTTATTCATGCCGTACTGCTGGTCGTCGGAATCCGTCAGCCAAAGCTTGGTCAGAACACCCTCATCATATTCTGCGCCCCACAATGTAATGGCATGCCCATAAGAGGCATTGTTATCCTGTTTAAGCCCGAGGGATACACCATAACCGGCACTCAACACATCGCCAAAGGTCTTGTTCTCAAACAAACCACCGGAGATACTATCTCCGGACAAGGTATATGAGGTTATCCATGTATTGTTTTTGAGATAAGCGCCGCCAAAGTTGGCCACTTCGTTGCTGGTCAGGCTGCACGAGTCGTAATAATAACCATCGAATGCCTCAAGTTCGGAATACAAACTCAGAGTTATGTTCGGATCAACCCAACGATTAGCCTCTGCCCTCGTTGTTGGGCTATAAACACCGGATATCCACCAAATCACGGACCAGCCAGCATCACCCCCATTTTCACCATCGGATTGTGAGGCTTCTTTATACTTCGCCCATATATCATCTGCATTCGTCGGAGTTCCGGTGGGTATCGACGTCAGGGAATCCTGCCACCACGCTATCAGGTTGGCTGCAGAAGCAGCATAGCACATATTATCATCCCCATCTTGTGAGTTATTTTGGTACTACGTCAAAAAAGTCGCGTGAATGACGGGGAGGAGGTGTGCCAGCC
>JAUNRC010000046.1 GCA_030535875.1 Akkermansia sp.
ACCTCCACTTCGCCGATGGTGTACATACGACCATCGCCGCCCCCACAACGAACTCCATTGAGGGCAGCGTCTATATCGGTGAGGAGGCTCTCGAAGCTCCGCAGGCTACTCAGCTAACCATGACCGGCAACGGCTACTGGGCAGAACAGACCTATGTCGAAAATTACAACTCCGTCCTGCTCTTTAAGGGCGAAGGCGCAACGAACGTCGGAGCCGATGATGTGCTTGACAACGGCGATGACTACCTCGGCCACGGTGCCGGAGTGGTGACCGGTAAGGGTACCATCGCCGTGAGCGATGCGGATGCCGATGCCGCCGCGCTCGCACAGACCATGACGGACTCCTTTGCCACGATGCACGACTACACCGGTTCCGTTGTGGTGGAAGGTGAGGGTGCTACCCTGCGCATGGATGCCACAACTTCGACCGCAGACGGCGGCCACGCCTATGTGGTGAGCAGCGGTGTGAGCGAGAATGTCGGTCAGGTGACAGTCAGCGGGCAGAGCGCCCATTTCTCGGCTGAGGGAGCGGATATTATCGTTGCCGCCGGCAGCAGCATGAACCTGACCTCGACCGCTTACAGCGAGTTCGATCGCAATGCTGACAAGTCCTTCGGCTTTGAGCTGCAAAAGGCTGCCACGGTGACGGCACAGACCATTACCATCGAAGATGAGGCCTCGCTCAATGTTGCCCACGCAGCCACTCAGTGGCAGTATAATCTGGATGGGTTGCAGGCGGAAGCCTCCGTCGAGCTCAATGAAGTGCTGGATGGCTACAAGCTGGAGCGCGGAACTCAGGCTGCACTTGATGGAGCAAGCGGCTACGATTATTATTACGATCAGAGCATAGCACTCAATCAGACCGCAGCCGGTGCTACGGATGTGCAGAACCTTATCGTAAAAGGCGGCTCTACTTACAAGCCGACCGTTGCCAATACCTCCCTGAACGGCGGTAAGCTGACGCTGGATGTCAGCAACGGTAAGTTGATAGACCTCGATATCACGCTCGACGGGGCACTGTATCAGAATGAGCGCCGTCAGCAAATCGTGCTCTTCAGCGGTGTGGACAGCATCGAGTACATCGGTGTGGACGAGACGGACAGTAAGGTGCTCACCATCGATGGTGTGAATGATGTCTATTTCACCATGGCTGAGAATTACTTTACGAGCGCCTATATCGATTCGTCCGTCTACCTCGTGTGGGATGCTTCGGCCGGTGTGGTCTACCTTGATGTCATCCCGGAGCCGACCACGGCGACCCTCAGTCTGCTCGCACTGGCAGCTCTTGCCGCCCGTCGCCGCAGACATCGCGATTGAGTATCTGCCTGATTAACAGAACTTCCGTTTTCTCTCGTTTGCGTGTTGTCGGACGAGGGAAATGCTTTTTCCGTCTCTCTCGCGCGCGTAATATGCGCGGGATATGCGTTTTTTTCTTGCATATCGCTCGAAGTGTGAGATACTTTACTGAGAGCTTATGCAAGAAGAAGCAGAAAATTTTTATAAAGAACCGACTCGTAAGGAATGGGGCGGTTTTTGGACGCTTGTTGCTGTACAGGCCGTGAATGCCTTTAATGAGAAGGCTGTGCAGTTCCTGCTCATTCCGTTGGGGGTGTGGTTGTGGGGTACGGCCGGAAGTGAACTGGAGTATTTCTTAGGTGCAATTTTTGTATTGCCGTATATATTGTTCTCACCTTTGGTGGGGTGGCTTGCCGACTGTTTTTGCAAGACCCGCATCATTCAGGTGATGAGTATATTGCAGATTGTCGTGATGAGTTGCATGCTCTTCTGCTTTTACCAGCATGACATGCGGGCTGCAATTATCTGGTTTGCGGTGTTTGCGACGCAGGCCACTATTCTGAGCCCGGCGAAGAAGGGTATTGTGAAAGACCTATTGGGCTCGCGCTACATTGGTTTCGGTTCCGGTATTATTGAAATCAGTTTGGTGTTTGTGCTGTTGCTGGCGCAGATTGGCGTGTTCTTCTGGTTCAGTTACCTGTTGGATGCCTACAATGCTGAGCTCGGTCCGATTGTAGCGGAAGAGGAGGCCGGATGGAGTGCCGTGAAGTTGCCTACTATTACCTTTGTGGTGGTGGCTGCCGTGGTATCCGCCTGTGCATTCCTGCTGCCCCGATATCCGGTGAAACCCAACAAGCCCTTTGCGTGGAGCCTTTTCTATGAGCACTTTGTTCAGGTGAAGTACCTGTGGAAAGATCGCGAGTTGCGCCTGAGTGAGCTGGGAATTGCCTACTTCTGGAGCTTGGCCGGTTCTCTGTTCCTGATTCTTATTCAGATTGCCAAGGAGATGGCCTCTCAGGATCCCTCGGTTGATTTCTCCATGCAATGCGGCATTCTGATGGCATGGTTGGGTGGTGGTGTGGTACTGGGTGGTGCCGTGGCTTCTCTGTTGTGCCGCGGTAAGAATGAGCTGGGGCTCATTCCGTTCGGTGCCATCGGTATAACCCTGAGTACCTTCCTGCTGACCATGCTCGAGGTGGACAGTTTGGCCAGTAATATCTGCCTGACCCTGACGGGTGCCTTCGGTGCAGCTTACTTGGTACCGCTCAATGCTTTCCTTCAGGATAACTGTGACCCCGCCAATCGCGGTAACATTATTGCTGCCGGTAATCTTATCGATAACCTCATGGGCCTGCTGGCGGTAGTGCTCATGTGGCTCATGCACAATTACGGTGCAGGTCCCCGTGATCAGTTCCTGGTGCTCTTCCTGCTCAGTGCATTCATTATGGTGACATCGCTGCGTCTTATCCCGCAGGAGTTCATTCGCATGATTGGTATTTGGGTCATGAAGTTGTTTTATCGTCCCCGCATCATCAATGGCGACCGCATTCCTCCGGTGGGTGGCGCTCTGCTGGTGTGCAATCATGTGACGTATGGCGATGCGCTGTTCCTGACGATGGTGTGTCCGCGACCGATTCGTTTTGTGGTGGCGGAGGAGTTCATGGCGGCTAAGTTGCTGGGCTGGGTGCTGGAAATTTTTAACTCTCTGCCGATTTCGAGCAAGAATCCGCGCGAGGCTATTATGAATGCCGCTCGCGGTATTGAGAATGGTGACCTTATCTGCATTTTCCCGGAGGGACAGTTGACCCGAACGGGGTGTCTGACGCCGATTCGTCGCGGCATGGAAATGATTGCCCGTCGAGCCCATGCTCCGATTATTCCCATTTATATGGATGGGCTGTGGGGCAGTATTTTCTCGTTCTATCGCAACCGCTTCTTCTATACACCGCCGTTCAAGTTGCCGCGTCACTTACCGTATGGTTATACGGTATCTGTCGGTGAGCCCATGCATAAAGATTTCAATTCGGAGGCGGTGTTGTCGGCCTTCCGTGATTTGTCTGCCGGATGTTTGGAGGCCACCGGCGGCGGCAGTCGAGAGCAGCTCGTGCGCCTGTTGGAGCTGAGAGGCAGACGCGCGATAGTGTTCTGGCAAGGCGGTTCTTTGAATGGTTTCCAAGTGGCGGCGGCAGTTATCAGTCGTCAGGTGCCGGAGAATTGCCCGGAGATTGCTGCCCGATGGCTGGAACTGCTGATTCGCGGTACGCGTGACCTTGTGCAGCTCCATCGCCTTTGGATGAACGTGGAGCAGGTGCGCCATGTGAATGCCCTGAAGGAAGGCCGCCATCGCCTGCTTACGACGGTGGGGCATGATGAGCCTCATGAACTGGTGCTCTCTGTACTTTGGCCCATCATTACCCGCACGCCTGTTCATTTGATTGAGACGGCGGATGAGGTGATTGAGAACCGAATTTCCCAGATTGTGGGAAGTGCTCACATGCGCCGCATTTTGCTCAAGGCTATTCCGCCGCGCCAGATGCCCTTCTATGATTTCAGTAACGGTCCGGATATCTCGACTCCGAATATGCGCTGGCGTCCTTGCTATGCGACTCCGGACGGGATAATCGTCTCCATGAGCACGGTTAACAGCATCTTTAAGCTGGCGGATGGTACCATTCAGTTGGGGGTGCGCCCGCGTACACGAGGTTTGCTGTTGCCCTGCTTCCGAGTACAGGGAACAGGTGGTGAGGTGGATAGCGTGGTGCTTTCCGGTCCCAGTTTGGCTTCTCCTTACACCTGTTCTTCGAAGTTGTACTTGGATGAAAGCGGTTTCCTGAAGCAGTTGTTCTGATAAAGTTGAAATTGTTTTTTGAGCAGTAGTCGAAAGATTACTGCTCTTTTTTTTGCGTTTTTTTGTGTGAGCGAGTGATGAAAAGTTTGGGCGTAAATTATTGATTGACAGGTTGTAATAGGTTGACAAGCGCCGCGAAGCTGTGAGTTTTTGTTGCTATTTTACCATGTATGGGTGCATGCTTGGTGGATATGGCAATACGCATGAAAGAATGGGGAATGCTCCGCGCGCCCGCACCAGCCGTCCGCATACCTGTGCAGGGGGTATTGGGGTGGGACGAGGTGGCGAAGTCGGTGGGCGACGGAATATCATCCGTGATTACGGGCGGTGCTGCTTTGGCACAGGAGAAGGAAGAGGTCAACGCCGTGGGCGATTTGGCTGAGTTTTCACAACGTCTGCACAGTATCAGCGCCGAGACTCGGGCTGAATTGGCCGGTCGGGATGTGGCGGACTGGGAGTATAGCTGGCAGGAGTTGAGTGCTCCTCGCTTTGCTGAGGCTGTGGCCGAATTGCCTCCCGCAGCGCGTGAGGCCGGTCGGGAATTGGCCGAGGCTTTCAGTCGCCGGGCTGCCGTGCAATCTTTGCGTGACCGTGAAGTTGCTCGGCTGGGGGAGGCTCGTGATAAATGGAAGCAACGTGTAGATGCCGCCGTGGAGAGCGGGGATGCTCAGCGAGCGGAGACTTGGTTGCAGAGTGGTGCCGGAATTTTTGTTCCGCAGGGGGAAATGGAGGAGGAGCGCTGCCGGGTACGCAGCGGGGCGTGCATGAGTGCATGGCGAAAGGCTTTGCAGCAGCAACCGCTCGTGGCTCTTGCCGATATACGAGAGGCTGCACCGTCGGAGCTGCCGCAGAACAAGACTGATAAACGATATTTTGAGGCGGAGGTCAATCGCGCTCGCCGTGATGAGCTGGCTAAGCTGTGCTCATCACTGGCGGCTCAAGTGGAGGATGAGGACAGTTTTGATGAATCGGAACTTCGTTTGGCTCGTCGAGCCGGATTGATTGATGAGCGGCAGTTGGAGTCTGCAATGGCGCAACCCCGCGCACTGACGACGGCTGAGCGCTGTACTTGGTTACGAAAGGTAGATGATGTCGGAATAGAGCCCGAGTCTCGCTTGGCTTTGAAACTTGATATTGTGACGGCTGCGGTGCCGATGAAGGAACGTCGCGAGTTGCTGGCCCGTTTAGCTGTGGCTGAGAAGGTGAACCCGCGTGACCGTCAGGCTTTATCGCGTAGTTTATGGCAGTTGTACGAGAGGGGAAGTTTGGGCTGCCCGGGAGACGAGGCTTCGTTGCAACGTCTGGCGGAATTACAGCGGGCCGGTTTGCCGGTGCTGGCCGAGGAGGGACCGGAGTCTGCCGCCCGCTGGGTGGAACATGTGCGCGGCGGCGGTGACCGCTGGGTTTGTTTTTCTGATAAATAATAAAACTGATTTTATGAATATGAATGAAAATGCCCCGCTCTCAATGACGGGGCTTACAGAGCAGGAGGCTGTCCGTCAGCCTGAAGAGCAGTTCCGACAGGAGAGCCATCCTACGCCGCATGTTGAGGCGGAGCCGGAGGAAGAGCTCGTAGCTGAGGAGATGGTTACTCCGGCGGATAATGTGCCGGAAGATGGTGAGGAGCCCGCTGCAAAGAAGGATGAATATTGGCGAAATGTGCTGACCGGAAATCCGGATACCGTGCCCGAGGATGTTTGGCGGCGAGCCGGCGCGGATGATGCCGGACTGAGCCGAGAACAACAGGAGTACGCTCTTTATTCATCTGTTAATCGTTCCTGGGTGGCTGACCATCGTGATTTTTCACGCCGCGAAGTGATGGCGGATTGGAAAAAACACCGTTCGGAGTTGGCCCGGGAGCTTGGCGTGAGTGATGATGAGCGAGAGGTATTTATGGCACTTTCCGCCCGTGAGCGTGAGGCTCCGCGTCGCGAGGCTGCACAGCGTGTGTATGAAATGGCATACAGGGCAGGCTTGGACGGTGTAGGGGATTATGATACGCGACCATTCATGCGAGGCTTAACATCAGCGGAGCGCGATAGTGCCAATGTTGTGGCATTGCAGGCTTACATGGAAGGTCAGCAACATCGGGAAGCTTCATTGCCGCTTGCGCGAGACTTGGCCGATGCCGTGGATGTCTTTGCTGCGGTGGAGGAGGATGTATTCTCGGCGCCGCGCGTGTTGGCCGGAGCACCCGGTCTTGTGCGGGCGGTGGACTCGTTGGTTGACATGCCGGAAGAGGAGCGGCAGCGGGTGGTTTATCTTGCGGCGGGATTGGATCGAGCGGCACGTCGCGAGCGCGGTGATGAGCCGCAGGAGGAGGGGCTTTTTTCACGAGCTGTCCGAGCGGCGAGACGCGGTGCGTCATCGATGGGCTTCGGCGTGTTGCAGGCGATGAATCATGCCGGAGTGGCTACGCTGGATAATATCGGTTCCGCTCTGGGCGGGGAGCTCGGTGATGAGTTGCAGCAGGGGGCTCAAGCATGGGATAAACGCTTGCAGGTACTCAATGAAATTCGTCACCTCAGTCAGCAGGATGTGCTGCCGCTCTTGCCGCAGCATGCCGGGAAGGCAGAGACTTTGCTGATAGAGAGTGCGCAAGCTGTTCCGGCAGCGGTGCTGTCGTGCTGTGGCGGTGCGGGATTTGCTGCGCTGGCTCTGAGCGGAATGGGCGAGTCGGTTGCAGAGGCCCGTCGCCGTGCTCCGGAGGGGCCGCAGCAGTTGCAGTTGGCCGCCGGTGTGGTGGGTGGCGCCGTTCAGGGGGCCATTTATATGGGGATGAACCGCATAGGCGGTCGATTGTTCGAGCAGACCGTGTCGAAGTTTATGAAGGCGCGCGGCAGCGGTTTGGTGAATTATACCTTGGCAGGGCTGCAGTCGATGGGAGGAATGACGGTTGAGGGAGTTAAGCTGATGTTGGCCGGTAAGGCTGCTGCGGCAGCGGACTTGGGGGTGCATGAGCTGGCAGCTCGGGCCTCGTCGACAGCCTCGAATATTGATTGGCAGGCCTTTGGTGATAACATGACGGACATTGAGGTGAACATGCGCGAGGCCGCCGCCATTTTGCCCTTTGTTCTCATCGGTGCAGGGCGTATGGCCCTGCGGCATTTCCGCTCATCGAACAGTGTGCTGGGCTCAGGGCAGCGCCTGTTGGAGTGGGGGGTGGATGAGGCTAAGGTGCGCGATATCATGAGCGAACAGGATATCGATGCAAAGAGTAATATGCTGCGTGAGGCCGTTCGTGAGAGTGAGTTGTGGAATAGTAAACGTTATTCGATGGATGTGTGGCGCGCGATGCAGTTACTCAATACGGATAAGCAAAAGCCGTTCCGTGACGTTGAGGTTGTGAGGGATTTCCTGCAACTCCCGCCGGGCTTTGCCGTAAAGACGGAGCAGCAATCGTCGGCCTCTCCTGCTAAGCAAACTGTTCGTGAGGGGCTTGCCCTGCGGGATGAATGGGAAGAGAAGGCCGGATCGGATTTTAACGGCTCGGCTTTGCCGGAATGGAGACGCGATGGCGGGAAGGGATATCGCGGCTTGGTAAATGGGCGAGGTAAGTCTCCCAATGCCTACATGTTTGCTTACGACAACCCCGTGAAGGAAAACGAGCGCCTGCACAGTACCGGACTGTACCATCCCCGGGCTGAGATTGAGCGACGGGAATTGCTCAGCAATTATATAGAGCGTTTAAAGGGTTCTTCGTACCGATTGCTCTTACAGTTGTACAGTCAGGATGTTCTGACCCATTCCCGCGATATGGATGTGGCGGATGTGGCGAAGACTGCGGAGAAAAAACGTCGGGATTACTTGGAGCTTGTGGCCGGCTCCGTGTTGGACATAGCAGGCGGGAAGTCGCGTGCAGAGGTGTACAACAATATGGCCCGCCGCTTCGCTTCTTACCTCAGGCAGCATCGGGAGCCGTCGGAGACTGCAAGGGCCGAATGGGTGCAGAGGGTGCCGGAGGCGTTTATCGACCGCATAGAAGACTATTCCAGAAAGTTTGAACATAAAAGTTTGGATGATTATGCCGAGTTTCGCGATTTTCTCGTGTTGCTCAAGGACTCCCGTGTGGGGGTGGATGTTCTGGCTGACCTTTTGCCGATGTCGGAGGATTTTCAGACGATGCTGGCTCGCGGTTACAGCCCGGTACAGACGTTCCGCCATTTTCTCAATCGTGAATTGGGGCTTTCCCTGCATGGGGGAGAGGTAGCGGAGCCTACACATGAGGAGCAGAACCTTATGCGGCAGTTCTCTGAGAAAAACAGCAAACGTGTGGCTCTTTATACTCAGATGACCGGGCGGGTGCCGGAGCGTGCTCCCGGTGAAGATGGAAAGATGTACTACCGTTTTCGTCGACCGGATGGTAGCCATACGCGTTGGCATGAAAGCGAACAACATGCTGTGAACGACTTAGCGTCCAATGTTGATTTGGCATTTCAGCCCTTGGGGCAGAGTGCGCATAAGTTCTGGTTGCAATCGGGGCATCGACCGGCGGCTATTACTCGCCTGCCGATGGCCGGGGCTGATGAGTTCTCCGGTTATGACCAGCTTTGTCTCGTGGCTTTGCGTGATTTGTCGGCCGCTTGGTTGGAGGATGCCTCGCACACTTTGCCCGGCCTGCAACGAAGCAAGATTCATCGCATTCACCATGCGGCAAAGTACGGCGAGGAATTGAATCCCATCGTGAAAAAGGGCGAAGGTGAAAATCAATATCGGGCGGACCGCCTGACTTCACTTACTCCGTTGGGGTTGGCTCAGAGCCGTTTTTATGTATACTGGTTGCAGCAGATTAAGAGCGGGATGTTGTCGGCAGAGCATGTCGGTGATTACTTGCTCGCTCAGGGAGCGATAGATGACAAGCGGTTGCAATCCATCATGAAAATTGCGGAGCCCTTGCCTTACCCGCGTCGGCGTAATATACCGCTTAAAGATACTCCCGAGCCTGATATTGAGGGTATGCGCTCGGAGTTGGCGCGCGAGATGGGTAAGTTGTCGACAATGTACTTTTTGTCGCGTTTGCCGGAGTTGGACGTGCCCGATACGGTGAAGAACTGGTATGCCGGAGCGGCTTTTGCCCCGGAATATGAGAATGCTATGGAACTGGCCAAAGATGAGAAGGGTAACTTACTATTCCTCTCAACCCGCAAGACCGCTCCGATTATTCGCTGGGCTAATCATCGTACCTCGGTGAGATTGCACGAGATTGCTCCTGAGATTGAGCATTATCGCAAGCAGTTTGCTCATGGTACGGGTGATGAATTGATTGAGCGACTTATGCCCGGAGCTTTGGCTCAGGACAGAGTTTTGCAGTTGGAACAATCTTGGTCACATCGCCGATGTGATGATGCCATTTTTGTAACGGCCGGACCGGAGCATTGGAATCTTCTGCGCTTTCCTCGTGAGGGGTGGGAATTGCTGAGCCCGGCGGCGAAGGAGGCCTATACGAAGAGCCTTGTCCCTGTGCTTTCTCGACATCATATTGCGCCCGAGTTTATGTCGGAAGAGGAGGTGATGGAGTATGCCATCAACAATTTGGCAGAAATGTTGGATGAGCACCCTGAGCTGCATGAGTATAGTTTGGCAGATGCTCCTCCGGGGCATGTTGAGAGGTTGAATCCGGCTCCTCGCAGACAGTTCCCGGAGCCGGATTACAGGCTTGTTCGGGAGTACGAACCGGGGATGATTCGGGCTGATTATGATGTGAGCGCAGAGGGGCCGTCGCCGCTTCTGGCCGATGAAAAGGTGCGCCGAGCTATTTATACTCTTGATGCATTGAGGCGTTATCCTTCGGGCTTGCCGGGCGATTTGGGGTATGCGATTTATTGGAATAACGAGTACTACGGAGGGCGCCTTGGTAACAGACCGGCAGGACTGGAACAAACAAGTCCGCGTCCGCCTATGTGGGGCGTACACGAAATGCTCGGTCAGGTCATCATGAGTCGGGCCGGTGATGAAGAGCATTCCTTTGAGTTGTGCGGTACGCATATTCCTGTTCTTTCGGCGGAAGAGCTTATGCCACAAGCATTGGAGAGTATCACGGTTTATCCGCTCCGCATGCAAAAGAATGCTATGTATCGCCTTATGCCCGGAAATCCCGGCAGCAGTGATGAGAAGCGGCGTTTTCCTTATCTGGTAGGGGTGGACCGTCGAGGATATTTTACGCAGCAGGGTGAGTACGCCGGCGGGTTGACGGATGAGGTAACAATTCCGTTGCATGAGTTCCGTCGGAAATGGCGAGGTCTGCGCTTGGGGCACTTCGATAGTGAGAAGTTGTTGCGCGCGGAGATGCTCCGCACGCTCGAAAAGGTGTTTGTACTGGCCGATCGCGGTGCAGATGCTCCTGATATTTTCCGTTCGGAATATATGGAACTGCCGGAGCTGATGATGCGATTGTTCGAGGATAGCGGATTTTCTCATCGATTGGAGGAAAAGTCCTTGTCGGAGCTCAATCAGCCGGTGGCTGAGGCTCTGGCTCTGGCTGCTCATTTGCACACCTGCATGGCGGCTCTCGAAGATGGCTCACCTTCTTATCTGCAATCGGCTTTCCGTGAGCTGAAGTCCTGTGCGGATGAAATCAGGCGCTCGCCCGTTCAGATTCTTCGCTTGACGGAGGGGCTTGTGAGCGGTCGAGACCTTGCGCTGGAGGAGGGTGGCACGGAGAATGAGTCTCAGCCTGTTCAGTCGGAAGACCTTGAGCGGAAGTTGTTGCGTCGTTTCGTGGAAATGAGCAATATAAAGGTGTCGGATGAGCAATTGTCGGATGTGAGCGGGAGTGATGACCTTTACGGGTATATGCTCAGACTGATTGCGATAGAAAAGGAACCTTCTCCTCTTCCGATTGTTAAACCTGAGGAGCCGGAGGATGCTGAGGAGCTTGGGGAGCTTGAGGAGTTTGTGCCGCGTGCGGCGGAACGGAGGATGAAGCCTTCAGTAGCTGAACTTCTGGGGATTGACTTCTCTGACCTGAGTGATATTCTGAAACTCCGGCAGCAGGCTGCGGAAATGGAAGAAAAATATCGCTTAAGGAAGCAGGGGGCTGATTATCAGGAGATGAAGAAGAAAAGAGAGCAAGAACAGGAGGAGTGACAAGTATGATAAATCAGTTGATGAAAACAACGCTGAGAGGTCGTTTGGATGACCCTCTGTGGCGCATGAATCATTTGTACTGGATTGAGAATAAGCGGGGTTGTTTGCAACGCTTTCGTATGAATGCGGCACAGCGGCGCTTACACCGTGACCTTTGGCACCGCAATGCGGTGCTGAAGGCACGCCAGTTGGGCATATCGACTTACGTTGCTATTTACATGCTGGACCGCTGCCTGTTCACGCCGAATTTTCATGCAGGTATCATTGATAAAACCTTGCCGGATGCGGAGCAAAAGCTCGAAAAGCTCCGTTTCGCATGGGAACATTTGGATTACCTGCCACCTCACCCTGATGATAAGGAGCGAGCGCTGGCATATTTGGGCTCACTCATTAAGCAGCATACCGGCTTGAACAGGCGCAATGTATGGCACCCCGCGACAGATGCCCGCACCAGATTGGCATTTACCAATGGGAGTGACGTGCGATTGGGTACGACATTGCGTGGCGGTACTTTGCAGTTGTTGCATGTGTCGGAGTTGGCTCATGTCTCGGTTCACGCTCCGTGGCGTGCTCGTGAAATTCGCACCGGTGCCATCAACACCGTGCCGGCGGAGGGTACTATCATTTTGGAGAGTACCCATGAAGGCGGGCGCTACGGGGTGAACTATGAGATAACATCTCAGGCCATGCAGAATGCCGATGTCGGTGAGCTTTCGCCGCTGGATTTTCGTTTCTTTTTCTTTAGTTGGTTGGACCATCCTGAGTATGAGCTGAAAGGGAGCGGGGTCGTGCCGGAGAATATGGGGGAATATTTCGATAAATTGTCCGATGAGTATGGGGTGGAACTGACGAGCGGGCAGAAGTTGTGGTACGCTCGTATGGCTCGTACTATGGGGCCGGCCATGCGGCAGGAATATCCCAGCACGCCTGACGAGGCTTTCTCCACCGGTAATGAAGGTGCGATTTACGGTGCCTGGTTTATGAGGTTGAGGGAGAGCGGGAGGATAGGCGCTGCCTTCGATTATCGCGCGGATGAGCCCTTGTATACTGCTTGGGACCTGGGGCTGAGTGATCATACGGCTATTTGGCTGGTGCAATTCTACGGAGGTCAGGTTTACTGGCTCAATCATTATTCCGCCAGTCAGTTGCCCTTGGAGCATTATGCCGCGCAGATTCGTACTTGGCAGGAGCGCTACGGGCCTGTTACCACGCATTTTTTGCCGCACGATGCCGCACATCGCGATCCGCACGGGCAATCGTATGTGGAAAGTCTGGCGCGCTGCGGCATTCATTCCGTTCGTGTGGTGCCGCGTACGCCTGATGTATGGCGAGGTATAAATGCGCTGCGTAATATGCTCGATAAGAGCTGGTTCCATCGCGACACCCTTCATCAGCGTCTCAATCCGCAAGGTGTGCTTGAGCCGTCAGGCGTTACTTGCTTGGAGATGTACCGAACGGCGGATTGTACGGATGGTGTTGTGCGTGAGGCCCCGTTGCACGATGCCTTTTCGCACTCGGCGGATGCCGCCCGCATGTTTGCCGAGGCTGTGTCTCATGGCATGTTGGGCTCTCTTGGTGCTCCTCATTCATTACGGAGGGCGCGTATGCGTTGATAAGGGGGATAGATGCAGAAAAGCCGGGCGGGGAGCCCGGCTTTTCTCTTGGGAATGGAGCAGGAGATTTATTCCATGCGTCTGAGGCTGTTGATGGGGCCTCGGCGCAGCGCATCATTGGTGGCCTCGGCACTGCTGCGGTCGAGATAGATGCGGTAGGGGGCTTTGTTGATGGTAAGTTCTACGGTGCCGTCGGGGGTGGGTTCATCGAGCATGGCGGCGAACTCGGCGAAGTCATGGGGCTCACGTCCGTTGACCTTTTCCACCACGCAGAAGCCGAGCGAATCGTAACCCAATGTGGTGGGGGTGGGGATGACAAGGGTGATGGCGGTGAGTTCGCGATAACCGCGACCGCGCAGTTCTTCTTCCCTGTCGTCCAATTCCAGGAACTCCACCGGCAGCGTGCCGCGCGCCTGTGTCTTGAGCGTGCGGCGATAAGTTTCGGTAAGGGGTTGGAATACCAGTCCGCCCCACACAATGTAACGCGGGGCTGCTTCGGTTTTCTCGGTGGCGAGCAGGGCCTTGTCGCGGGCATCCGTATTGAGCGCAACGGTGACATCTTTGCTTTCACCCTCGCGGCTGATGGTCAGGTTGAGCTCCTGTCCCAGCGGCTTGAGGTAGCGCACAGCAACGGCACTATCCGTCAGTCCGTAAATGGGCAGGTCACAGCGCCCGAGGTTGTCGATGCTCATACCCTCGATGGCCGTGATGACATCACCCTCGCGCAGTTGAGCTGCCTCGGCGGCGCTGCCGGGTTTCACCTTGCTGATGTAGATGCCTGTCTGCCCTTCGCGGAGTTTGAGATAACGGCGGAATACGGGGTCATCCAGCGTGGCAAGTTCCACTCCGATTGACGGCACGCCGGTCGGGGTGTCTTCCGTTTGTTGAAGAAACCTGTTGATGATTTCGGCGTTGATGATGGTGAGTTTACGGCCGGTGGACTCGTAGCCGGCACTCAGGCCTGCCAGTTTGCCGTCTTTGATGACGGGGGCTCCATAGGAGAAGAGTTCAGGTACGGCGATTTCAGCCTGGAGTTCCATACGCGGCATGCCGTTGCCGGCAGTTGTTCCTGCCTGAGCTCGGAGCGGCACGCTGAGCGGCTCGGTGCCGTTAATGGTGCACAGAAGTTCAGCTTTTTCTCCGCGCTGAAGCGGAGCTCCGGGGGTGGTGGCCCGGCGCGTGTCGAAGATGTCGGCATCGCTCTCATGAGTGATAGTCAGCAGTCCCAGTGCTAAATCTTCATCGTAGCGCAGAACTTTGGCCGGAACCGTTCGGGTGGCATTCGGAAGGCTCAGTTCGGCGTAGGTGGTATTCTCCAGAGCCTGACCATGGGTGAGGACTAAGCCATTTCCCAAGTAGGTGCCGACCATGCGCCGTTGAGTGGCCGGGAGTTTTTCCCACGGTGTGAGCTTGTTGTAGGGCTGGCGAGTGACCATGACCGTGAGCAGCACGGACTCGGGAGAAATAGCTGCTTGCTCAGGCTGTTGTTGCGAGGGGTGTTGTTGTGTGGGTTGAGCAGGGGGTGGGAGCAGCTCCGCGGGTTGTTCCGGTTGCGGGACATCGGGCAACTGTTCTTTTTGCTCCTGTTGTTGCTGGTGCTTGCGACCGGCCGTTCGGGGGGTGGGCTTGCAGGCACCGAGTCCCAGAGCCAGAAGTGCAGCAAAGAAGAGGGTCTTGTACATGATATGGGGAAAATCGATGTTCGGGATTAGTTGAGATTAGCCGGAGCAGGTACGCCGTAACCGGCGCTGATGCGCTCATTGGCGCTGTCGATGACGGCGTTGTCGATGACCAGTGGGCGGGAGCCCCCGGCGAACTCAATGACGGTGTAGGGCGGGCGATTGCCGTCCTGCGGGTAGAGCAGCGCGTATAGGTGGACCAAACCTTTGACCTTTTCTCCATTGACCTTTGTCACGATGCGGCGACCGTAGTTTTCGAAGCGTGCGTTGACTTCATCCTGCAGTATTTTGGTGACGACGACGATATCTTCCTTTTCAACGGAGCCGCCCCGGCGCAGATAGTTGTCGAGTTCGACGGTGAAATCGGCCGAATTGAGCGAGTGGGCGCTGATGACGTTGAGGTTGAGAGGTTGGAACACCAGACCGCCGAAGTGGATGTAGCGGGGCATGGAGTCGTACTTTTGTCCCATGATGCGATGGGAGGTAAGCGGCGCAAGCCGTACTTCGACCTCCTGTTCCTTGCCTTCGCGCAGTATCCTGAAGCGGAGCACTTCATTTTTGAAGGCTCTCTCGGCCAGTTCTTCGAGTTGCACTCTCTCGCCGTCCATTTCAATCATGGCGGAGCTGTCGACTGCGTGGTCATTGACGCTCAGCACAACATCGCCGGCTTGCAGCACTCCGCCACTGCAGCCCCCCTTGACCACATCGGCAACGAGGGCTCCCATGGCATTGTCCGGCAGGGAATAATGCCGACGCATGGCCGGATTGATGAGTGGCATGAAGGTGACGGCTAAGTCAACATATTGGTCGTAGGTGCCGTCTTCGATGTCTTTGAGGAATCGCTTGATAACCGGCATGGGGATGACGTAGCCAGTCGAGTTTGCCTCCAGCAGTCCTTGGAATGCTACACCGATGACTTTATCGCCCATGAGTACCGGGCCGCCGCTGTTGCCGGGATTGATGGCGGCATCCACCTGAAGGGTAAGGTGGCTTTCGTTGCGGGGGTGGGCATAGGTGGTGGTGTCGATACGCGAGACGATACCTCGGGTGACGGAAAGGCGGTTGCCGCCGATGGGATAGCCGATGGCTCGGACTTCATCTTCCAGACGGGGCAGGGTGTCGCTGAATTGCAGACAGGGAACATCGGCAAAGGCGGAGGTGTCTTCTACCTCCAGAATGGCCAAGTCGGCATCGTGCGCAACGTAGCGCACGCGTGCGGGTATCTTGCGGGCATCCGCATACGGGGATATATGGATACGCTCTGCATCTGCTACGACATGGGCATTGGTCATGAAGGTGCCGGGGCCGACCATGAATCCGGTGCCGTTACCGCGGCCGTAGCGGCCTGTTTGCCAAGGTGTGGCGAAATCCGGTTTGCGGGTAGCTACTTCGATTTTGACAATGCCGCGGTAGGCCGCAGCCATGGTGTTGCTCGGCTGAGCTGCGGGCTCGGGCTGGGGTGCGAGTGCGGGCTCAGGCTGAGGAGTAGGTGCGGGCTCGGGTTGCGGAGCGG
>JAUNRC010000047.1 GCA_030535875.1 Akkermansia sp.
ACGCTTGGCGACAGCCTTACGTGTCTTGTTGATACCACCTTTGCGGGTCATGGTGGGAAGATGATACTCCTTTTTTTCAGTTTGGCAAGAAAAATATCAGTAAATGTGAGATTTTTTTCAGTCGCGGTGATTTTTCTTGACGCGCACGCTCGATTTATGGTAGTCTGAGGGCAACAAATAGGGCGTATTGTACCCTCAAAGAATTTTAATATTATGAAACCTGCAACATTCAACTGCACAGTACTCCGCGACGGTCACCAGTCGCTGGCCGCTACCCGTATGGCTACCGAGCAGATGCTCGAGATTGCTCCTATTCTCGACACGATGGGCTTCTCCGCCCTTGAGACGTGGGGTGGCGCTACGATTGACTCCGGTCTGCGCTTCCTCGGTGAGCTGCCCTTCGATCGTCTGGATACTTTGAAGAAACTTGCCCCCAAGACCCCGCACATGATGTTGCTGCGCGGTCAGAACATGGTGGGTTATACCAACTATGCCGATGACGTGGTAGAGGCCTTCGTGAAGACCAGTGCCAAGCATGGTATGAATATTTTCCGTATCTTCGACTGTCTGAATGACCCGGAGAACATGCGCACCTCCATTCGAGCTGCCAAGGAGGCCGGTGCCACTGCTCACGGTACCATCTGCTACACGACTTCTCCCGTGCACAATCTCGAGTACTTCGCCAATCTGGGTAAGAAGATTGCAGAGATGGGCGCTGACGGCATCGTGATTAAAGATATGGCCGGTCTTATCCCCCCGAGCGAGACTGCTGCTCTGGTGGAGGCTATCAAGAAGAGCACTAACCTGCCGGTGTGGATTCACACGCACGACACCGCCGGTCTGGGTGCCGGTTCCTATGTAGCCGGTATCAACGCCGGTGCCGATGCCGTTGACTGCTCCATTGCACCCTTTGCCAACGGCACCGCTCAGCCCGACTGCATGCGCATGCTTGCTCTGCTGAAGGGCTATGACCGTTGCCCTGTGGTTGCGGATGACTTCACTGATAAGCTCACGAAGATTTCCGGCATGCTCCAGCCGGTCTATGAGAGCCTGAGCCGCTTCACCAGTCATAAGAATGAGATTGTGGACAGCGCCACGCTGCTCTACCAGGTGCCCGGCGGTATGCTTTCCAACTTCCGTAACCAGCTCAAGGAGCTCAACATCATGGACAAGTTCGATGAAGTGATGGCTGAGATTCCCGTTGTGCGTAAGGCTCTGGGTTGGATTCCGCTTGTTACCCCCACCTCTCAGATTGTAGGCTCTCAGGCTGCCTTCAACGTGAAGTTCGGTCGCTGGAAGCAGATTACGCCCCAGACCATGGACGTGGCCCTTGGCTACTACGGTCACACTCCCGCTCCCGTCGACCCCGAGCTGCAGGCTGAGTGCGCCAAGCGTTCCGGTAAGGAGCCCATCACCTGCCGCCCGGCTGACCTTATTAAACCCGGCATGCAGGACCTGCGCGACAAACTTACCGCTAAGAACATTCCTGCAACCGATGAGAACTGCGTGATTTACGCTATGTTCCCGCAGCAGTTGGAGGACTACTACGCCGGTAAGCGCCCCGAGCCGCCCACCGCCAAGAAGGAGGAGAACTACGGTGCTCCCACCGCTCTTACCACCGTGGGTGTGTCCGCCGCCATCTCCGGTCGCGACATGAAGCTCAATATCATGGGCCGCGTGTACGATGTCCATATTGAGGAGAAGTAATTTCCTCATAGTACAACAGGATGGATTTTACAGCCCGCCCGCAGACTTTGTGTCTGCGGGCGGTTTTTCTCTTGTGAGAGCAGCAGAACTTTGGTAAAGTACAGATTGGAACGAGACATGAGATATTTATTACTGTTGATATTTTTGTGTACCGGTGTGATGGCTATTGAGCCGACGGAGGTAGCTGTGGTTTATAATGCCGAGTCGGCTCTCAGCAAGGCAGCCGCTGAGCGTTATTGTACGGTGCGCAGGATTCCTCCTGACCAGATGTTGCCCTTGTTCGGGGTGAAGCGGGGGAATATCAGTCGAGATGATTTCGAGGGTTCCATCATGTCTTCATTGCTTTCACAAGGGCGGCAGCGGGGACTGATGTGGCCGGCCGGGCCTCGTAATGGAATTAAGCTCATGAAGGCCATGGTGCTGATGCCGGATATTCCGCTCAAAGTAACAGAGCTGCTCAATGAACAGGGCAAACCGGTAGGAACGGGGCAGCAACGTACCGAGGCTGCGGTCGACTCGGAACTGGCTTTGCTCGGCTCGCGCTTCCCGCTCAAAGGAATGGGGAATAACCCTCACTACAAAAAGAAGTTGCCGGGGCGTCATGAGCGGCCTAAGGTGTTGAGTGTTTGTCGTATTGACGGGCCGGACCCGGAGTCTGTATATCGTATGATAAATGAGCCGGCTGCTGTGGAAAAGACCGGGCTCTGGGGGTGGGTGGTTGTAGATAATGGCGGCCCATACCCTGCGGGTGATGCCTTGATGGCGCGTGTCGCAGAGCTGGCGCTGGCGCATCATCAGCCGCTTTTTTATGAGACATCGCGTCAGACGATTGCTCCGGCTTTTCCGCTGATGTCGCAGACGATTGTTTATTTCGGCTGGTACATCAATCCGGCCAACGGCCCGTTCTGTGCAACGGCTCCCCGGGATTTTCGCTTTGCTCGCGGAGCAATTGCCTGCCACCTGCACTCGTACAGTGCCACGAATCTCTATGACGGCAAGACCTGGGTCTCGGCGTTGTTGAAGCGCGGAGCCTGTGTGACGGCCGGTAATGTGGCGGAGCCCTATTTAGGCCCTTGTTTGAATTACGGTGTGTTTTATGAGCACCTGCTCAACGGCGCTCAGGTGGGAGAGGCTGCCCTTCTGGCCACTCCCTCACTCTCGTGGCAAACGATTGTTCTGGGTGACCCGCTTTATCGGCCTTTCCCGAAGGGGAGATATCCGTACGGCGGCAATCCCTTCGTTGCGTGGCAGCAGATGAGCCGAAATGCCGGTAATAATGTCTCTGCGCTTCAATCCGAAGTGGAGCAGAAATTGGCCCGCGGGCTCTCTGACGGCCTTTATGCCGAGATTTTTGCCTTGCGATGTGCCGATAAAAAAGATTTTTCCCGAGCGGTCAATTATTTTGCCTTGGCAGCGGACCGTTACCCTGCCGGGCGTGATAAATTGCGCGCAAGGCTTTTCATGTTGACGGCTCAGGCCGCAGCCGGTAATCAGAGCGCGGCTCAGGCCGGCATTCTGAAGTTGCGGGATTCCTCCGCTTCTTCTCCGTATTTGCCGGCTATTCAGAAGACGGTGGATGCCATCGTGCCTAAACCTAAGCCTGATAAAAAGGCACCCGCTCAGAAAGGGGTGCCTCAAAAGAAGTGATTGTGTTGCGTTAGCGCACGTTAACCGGCATCGACCTTGTTCGTTTGGCGGCGCTGTTGCTCGATGAGCTCGTTGGCTGCGGCAAATACGCGGGCAGGTTCGGCACCTTTTTTCTTGAGTTCTTTGAGAATTTCATTACGAAGGGCAACGGCTGCCTTGAAAGCGGCGGTGCTATCTTCATATTGTCTGTCTGCAAAATACTTGACGAACTGGTTGCCCTGACGGCGCAACGCTAAGCGCCAGCCTTGAAATGCTGTTTTCTTATACGTGTAGCGCGAAATGTTTTTTGCCCTCATGATTATGGTTAAAAGAAGTGGTCTGCCCCAGTCACGATAACATGTTTTTGCGCTGATTGCAAGTAAAAAACACGAAGAAATAACAAAAATTATTTTTCAGGGAATAACATGCTTCTCACAAGTTGCCAGCAGAGGATGAAAGAGCTTGCGAAATCCTGAGGTCTGCGCGCGAGCCAATGGTCGATAAGACCGGCAGAGAAAGGGAGCACCCCTTCAATTTCAGCAGCGGGGAAGGAGACTTTCCCGTCATGACGTGCGGCGTAAAGGGTGATGTGTTCATAGCCGGTTTGCTCTGAGGGTGGGATGGTACCTACCAAAATGAGTTTAGCGTCGGCAATTCCCAGTTCCTCCTGTAATTCGCGATGGGCTGCGCTTTCGTAATCTTCTCCGGCATCGAGGTGGCCTGCTGCGGAGGAGTCCCAGAGCCCGGGTTGTTTGTCTTTAAGCAGGGAGCGCTTTTGGAGGAGGCAATCCTGATTTTTGTTGAACACAAGAATGTGGACGGCGCGGTGGATGAGATTTTTCTCATGAACTTCGCGTCGCGTGGCTTGTGTGATAACCCGGTCGTTCTCGTCGACGACATCAAAGAGCTCATCATCGCGCTGGGCGATGGCTGCGAGGGGGTGAGGGTCGTAGGCGTTGGTGAGTGCCACCCAATCAGCAAGCCCCAGTTCTTCCGGCCTGGCCGTTCGTGAGATGGAGAGCGAGTCGGCAATTTCCGGCCATGCCGGGGTAGGGGGTAACTGCTTGTGCATTTGCTTGCGGCGCTGAGCGAAGCAGCGGCGCATGAGTTCATCCGTCAGGCGGTGGTCGTAGGGCGGCAGTTCGCGCGAATCGCGCGGGGTGAGCAGCATGACGGTTGAGTCTATCTTCGGACGGGGGGAGAAGGCCTCGGGGGGGACAGTTTTGAGTGCTCGCGGTACCCAGTCCATTTGGATGCGGAGGGAAAGCAGACCGTAGGCATCGTCTCCCGGTTTTGCCAGAATGCGGTCGATAAACTCTTTTTGCAACATGACCACGGCTCGTTGGCAGGCGCAGGGAGAGGTCAGGAAATTGGCAAGAATGGCACCTCCGGCGGAGTAGGGAAGGTTGCCCATGAACTTAACGGGTTGCTCGGCAAAAAGGCGGCGGGGATCCCAGCTTGCACCGTCGGCATGGTGAACTTCAACGTGAGGAGTATCGGCCCAGCGTTTGCGCTGATAATCGGCCAGACGGGCATCGAACTCCACGAGAATCAGCTTGCGGCAGAGCGGGGCCATGTGTTCCGTGAGAGCGCCGGTTCCCGGGCCTACTTCCACCACGCAGTCTTCGGGTTGAATGTCCAATTGACTGACAATCCAGCGGGCAATGTTCTCATCGATGAGGAAATTTTGGCCGAGTGATTTGGACGGGGTTACGGCGAAGGTGTCGAGCACCTGGTGAATCTGCGAGGCGTTCATGCGGACGTTATTGTAGCGTGCCTTGTGCTGAAAAGCAAGAGATTATTCGTGAGCTCCTCGCTTAAAGCGCCTTTACAAAAGGAGTGAAAGGTGATATTCTGGTGCTGTTATGATGCAACTTGCCGTACGCCCTCGGAGAAATCGAAAATCAGCAGCTATGCGCGGTCTTGTGAGTGAGACAACTCTCACCGCCGCCAATCTCATCTACCCGATGTTTGTTCAGGAGGGTGAGGAGAACAGTCCGATTGAATCATTGCCCGAGTGCACCCGCTGGTGCGTGGCGGATATTGCGGCTGAGTGCCGTCGCCTGTATGAGCTGGGGATTCCCTGTGTGGATCTGTTTGCCGTGGTGCCGGAGCATAAGAAAGATGCCGCCGGAACGGAGGCGTGGAATCCGGATGGGGTGGTTCCTCGTGCAATTGCCGCCATTAAGAAAGCGGTTCCGGGCATGCTCGTGATGACGGATGTGGCGCTCGATCCGTTCAATTCGTACGGTCAGGATGGGTTGGTGCGCGAATATGAGGATGGTTCGTATGAAATTCTTAATGATGAGACGGTTGAGGCTCTCTGTCGTCAGGCCTTGTGCCATGCTCGTGCCGGCGCTGATATCATTTCTCCCAGCGATATGATGGACGGGCGAATTGCTGCCTTGCGCGCCGCTCTCGACAGCGAGGGATATACCGGGGTTTCGCTGCTGAGCTATACGGCAAAGTATGCTTCCGCTTTTTACGGTCCCTTCCGTGGCGCGCTGGGAAGTGCGCCTAAGTTCGGGGATAAAAAGACATACCAGATGGACCCTGCCAATCGCCGCGAGGCTCTTCGCGAGGCGGCATTGGATGTGGCGGAGGGGGCTGATATGCTCATGGTAAAGCCGGCTACGCTGTATCTTGATGTTATTCGCGACATGCGCGAGGCGGTCAATCTTCCTATTGCTGCCTACCATGTCAGCGGTGAATATCTGATGATAAAGGCGGCTGCGGCATCCGGCTGGCTCGATGAACGTGCGTGCATGATGGAGGCTCTGTTGTCTATTCGTCGCGCCGGTGCGGATATGATTCTCACATACGCCGCTCCGCAAGTGGCGGAATGGCTCCGTGAGGAGGCCAGATAAGTAGACCCTCAGTATTGTTTGATTTCAGATGACCAAAAGACAGCAGGGATGGAAGCGAAGTTTCGCTCTGCTTCGGCGGACGGACAGCCTGCTGTTGTTGCTGGTGTTGGTGCTGGCTTTGGTTTTCTCATGGCGCTATGGCGAGTCGGAGCCCTCGGTCAGTACCGAGCAGGGGGAAGCCGTTCTTCCTTTGTCTGCGAACTTACCGGAGCAGGAGGACCTCGTTCCCTTGCCGCCTTCGGGCGAGCCCGTTCGATTTCTGATGTATAATGTTCAGAATTATTTTGTGGCAGGAGAGAAATCGCGCTCGAAGTTTATTTCTAAGCCTAAGTCGAAGAAGTCGCGCGAGGCTGTTGCCGATGTGATAGCCTGCGCTGCCCCTGCTGTGGTCGGCTTGGTGGAGATTGGCGGAGAACGAGCGATTGCGGACTTACGAGAGCGCTTGTCGGCTCGCGGCTTGCATTATGAACATGCTTTCGTTCTGGCGCGTGAGGGCGAGGATCGCGCACTGGGAATCTTGTCGATGTTCCCTTTTGCGAGCAATGATTCCGTACGCGATTACCCCCTGTATGGTCAAAGGCGCCGCAAGATGTTGCGTGGGATATTGGATGTGACGATTGCTTTGCCTGATGAGCGCCGTTTTCGCATTGTCGGGGCTCATCTCAAATCCCGCGTCGGGCACGATGCCGCCGCAGCAGACCATCTGCGTGCCCGCGAGGCGAGAACCTTGGCTTTTTATCTTCACGAATGGATGAAGCTCCGCCCTCATTTGCCGGTAATAGTGTACGGCGATTGGAATGACGGGCCTGATGATGCCTCGCTGGGCGTGCTTAAACAAGGAGTGAGTGCCGGAACTGCTTTAAGCCGCCTCGCCCCGGTCGATTCGCGGGGGCATGACTGGACGATTTATTACAAAGCCGGGCGGGAGTACTTTGTTTTCGACCAGATGTTTGTCAACAAAGTTATGCAGCGCCGCATGGGGCGCAAGTCCGCATGCGGAATAGTAGATATTCCTGCTGCCGAGATGGCGAGTGACCATCGTGCGCTCTGGTGTGAGTTGCGCTGAGCGATGGTTCTTGTCATGCTTTATAACACATCGACCGCCTTCGTTGAGGGCAGGTAGTTGAACTTGCGGATGGTTTCCGCCCAGTGGAGAAATTGTTCTGCACGAGCTCCGCTGCCCTGAATATGTGTGCCTTTTTCCGGAATGTGCGGCCATGCAGCAAGTTTTTCCGCCATTTCTGCGGCCTGTTCAAATTGCTCTTTTTCTATGTATTGCGAGACAGCCCCGGCCCCGGCAAAGTAAAGGATAAACCATTTCGCCTTTGTCATTTGTGAGATATCACGCGGCGTGCTGTCCACCAGATTGAGGTAGTGCTTGATGGCCTCGTCCGTGCGACAGGCGCGGGCATAGAGAGCCGCTCGTTGAATGTTGGCGCGTATCAGCCATTCCGGAGCCAAGCCTTCGATTTCAAAAATTTTGTTGCAACATTCGATGGCGGCAAGGGTAGCTTCTTCGGTACCCTCAAGTGTTTGAACGTGTCCCAGAACACTTAGTGCCATAGCTCGGTCAGTAGGGGTAAGTTGTGCGGAGCGTAGCAGGTTATTCAGTAGAGTGAGAGCCTTCTCACCGCGATTGATCCAGGCCAGCACTCGGGCTTGCAGGATGACGGCTTTATTTTTGAGCGGAGTGTTCAGCTCGGAGGCCTGTTGGAAATAGGAGGCAGCGAGTTCCTGATATTCCAGTGAGTTCAGTTTTTCGGCCTGACGACCGGCCAGCAGCATGGCGCGAGCACGCAAGGTGGTGTTCTCTGCATCCTGAACCAGCGTTTTGAGGAGTTCAAGGGCCTCTGTATGGCGACTGCATTGAGAGAGGGTATTGGCCAGATTGATGGCAAGGGCTGTGTGTACATCCTTGCGCTTGGTTTCAGCAAGTGCTTTTTGCAGGATTTCAATCTGAGCTTCCTTAACGTTGTTTTTGTCGTGGAGTTTTTCGGTAGCCTGAAGCCGGAGGGAATAGAAGCGCAGCGCTTGTTCCTCCGTCCATTTCATGCGTTCTTCCGCTTGACTGGATTGCAGTCGATTGAGGCATGCCGTCGGGTCGGTTTCTAAATCCAGTTCTGCGAGTTGCAGCATGATTTCCACCTGTTCCTGACGTGTGGGCTCAAGCAGAACGGCTGAGTCGATTTCCGCTCGGGCCTGCGCAGGGTTTTTGTGCAGAATCAGTCCGGCGTGCATGAGTAAGAGTGCCCGTCGTGCTCGGGTGGGCAGTTCTTTGGTCAGCAGTTCGTCAACAACTGCTTGGTCGCCGTTGAGCATGGCGCTGTACATGGCGTTGCACAGGGCTGCCGGTTGAAGGTCAGTGGAGGCCAAGTCGGCGCTTTTGCGGAAGAGTTCGACGGTTTCTTTGCGGTCATGAGGCTGGCAGCAGGCCTTGTAGAAGAGGTAACGCGGGTCGTTTTCATTCGGCTCCAGCATGTTGAGGTAGAGGCTTGCCTCGCTGATGTTGCCACTATTGATGAGCCGGCGTATTTGCTCGCTGATAATCAGTTGGGAGACGGGCTCGTTGGGAATGGCCGTAGCTGCCGTGTTGGCATAGGTGACATCGGCGGCTTCTTGCGAATTGCCGAGCAACTGCATGCGTTGTCTGACGGCAAGCGCCATGGCGGCGCGCCGAGGTTTGCTCAGTTCTTCACTCCATTCCGTCAGCTTGCGGCGGGCATATTCGCTTTCGCTAAATGCGCCGTGACCGTCCAGTCTGCGGAAGGCTTCTTCCAGCAAGGGGGAGTCCGGGTTAGCGGAGATGAAGTGCATGAGAGTTTCTTCTCCCTTGCCTTCATCTGTTTCCATATCATCGAGTTCTTCCTCTGTGGGCGGAATGGGGGATTTTGCGGCAGCGGCTGCCTTGTCGTAATAAATTTCTGCCAGAGCCAGGCGTACGCGCTGCTTCATGAGCTGCGGCAACTGCGGATCTGCTTCCATGTGACGGCAAGCTTCAATGGCCTCGGTATAGCGGGCACTGCGGCGCATTTCTTCAATATTGAGCAGTTGCACCATGGGTTTGAGCGTGTCGTCTTTTTCTGCCAATTTACGGAGAGGTTCCAGTGTTGAGGTGTCGCCGTAGATGGTATTGCGCAGTTGATGTTCTGCAAGTGCAGCCTGTGCAAGAGTGGCGATGGCGCTGTCGGGGCTGGCGGTTAAGGGGGCCACCTGTTCTACGAAATCCAGTGCGGGACTTAACCAGGCACAGTAGATAATGGCCTTGGCCGCATAGGGATAAAAAACGCTGTCAGCAGGTACTTCGCAGAACTGTGCGACCGCTTGCGGCAGACGATTGAGCTCAACGAGTACTCGCCCCTTCCAGTAGAGGGCAGCCGGAGAATGTGGTTTCAGCTCCAGTTCCGCCAGCGCTTCTGCCGGTTTGCCTTCGCGGAGGAGTTTTTCGGCAACGGCCAAATCGGCTTTCACGGGAAGCGTGGCTGCCAGTAGGGTGAGAAGGAGGGGGAAGACGTTGAGTTTCATCGGGGGAAATGATTAGAGTGCGTCAGGTGACTGTTCCGGCGGATTGTTTCTCCAGAGGAAAAGGTTGATATATCGCATACCCGAGGCGGTAAGGGCAGCGGTCTTGCTGTTGCCTTTCACTCTGTTGACGGTGCAGTTCTGCTGGAGGGTGGGCATGGGGCGGCATTTGACCACGGTTGGCTCATTGACGGGGCGTGATGAGGGGTAAACCGCGATGGGTATGCCCTCCTGCGTGAACGAAATCTCCAGCGAGGGTGACATCTGCCCGGGTCGTCCTTTGTAGAGGAAGGGGTGGCGGCGCAGGATGTCTACGGCTCCTTTGCGCGGCACCCGTACACGATAGTGCTCCTTGAGGCCTGCAAAATATTTCGAAAGAGAGAAGGGGTGACCGTTCCGGCATGCCGTGAGAACGTCCGTTGGGTTGATTCCGATGAGGTTCAGGCCATTGAAGAGCCCGTGTTTATTGGTCGGCGGCAGTACGATGAGATCGTAGTCTGCGTTAATCATCAGGCAAATCTCCAAGTGGAGGTGCGCACGGGTTTTGTTCAGGCCTACTCCGCTGTACCCCAGCACTCCAAGGGTGGATGACGGGGTGACCCTTTGTCCTTGCCGACAACTGACGGAGGCTAGGTGGGCGTAGAGACTGTAAATGGTACCCTCGGGCACCCGATGTGCCACGACAACGTAGCGACCGTAGTTGCTGTTGCGCGGGTCGGTGCTGACATAGGCGACTATCCCCGCTGCAATGGGGCGTACTTTGTCGAGCGGCTCGCCTGTCGATGTTCTGCGAATGGGTTTAACGTCTATTCCCTCGTGCATGCGGCTGAACATGACGGAGCCGTCCCCCGCGCGAAAGGGGTTGCGCACCATTCCCCATGTGCCGCCCTCCCAAGGCTTGGTCACTGTTCCCTCGAAGGTGCGGTCAACATACATGTAGTAGTCTTCGCCCCCTGTGCCGTAGAGTGCCTTGTTGTCAGTCGGTAAGTGAAAGACGATGTCGCTTGCTGCGGCATAAAGGCAGGGCAGCAGCAAGATGCTCAGCAGAAAGTGCAGCGCAAGCTTAAACATCTGACAATCAGTCGTAAATCTCTCCTACGGTGCGGCCGGTGAAGTCCTTCATCTGAGGCGCGGGATTTTTCGGCTTTTGGGGGAGCGGTCGCGGATTTTCCTCCTTGTATCGTTTTTTCTCCAGTTCCTCATCGATGGGGCTGACCGTGCGGGCAATCATGCGCAGGTCGTAGCCGTTGAGACCGTTCCAGATGACGAGTATGCCGTCGTTGATGGGGTCGATTCGCATCGGTTCCATGGCAAGGCCGTTTACAACCGGCAGCATGAGCATGCCGCTCTTTTCAACGGTATTGAAATAAAGTCGGTTACGCCATTCTTTCTTTGCGTAAAGGGTCACGCCGTAGGAACCATCGTTCTGATTGAGGTGGGACTGGAACTTCTCGAAGTGGTCCAGCGACATGATGGGCATGCGGGTGTAGGTTACGCCGTTATAACGAACGATGTGTTTGGCGCTGGTGCTCTCGGCGGAATCTCCGACGGTATTTGAGTCCTGAACGAGGAAGAATACGGGATAGGCCTTCTGGTTCTGGCAACTACAGGTGAGGGCTGCCGCAGCAACGGCAAGGGCAATGGTAAAAATGTTCTTCTTCATATATGCGGCGGCATTGGTGCTCCTGCAACTCTACCACATTCTGACCTCCATTGCCAGACAAAAATCAGCCACGCAGAAAACTGCGCGAAGAAATGCAGTAATGAAGTCCGCTCCATACGGTGAGAACGACACTTGACCACAGGAATGCAGCGCGTACCCACTCTCCGCATGTGCCGACAGTCAGCGTGTGCAGCGGTTCGGGCAGGTTGCCGGCGTAGGCCAAGTGCAGCATGCAGGCGATGCAGTAGGCTAGCTGAAGCGCGGTCTTCCACTTGCCGCTGCGGTCCGCTGCCATCACCACGCCCTTTTCAACGGCAAGTTGGCGGAGCCCCGTGACAAGAAACTCTCTGAATATAATCAGAATGGTGACCCAGAACGGGCACATGCCCACATAGGTCAGGTAGATGAAAGCCGCACTCACGAGTATCTTGTCCGCCAGCGGGTCGATGAGCTTACCGAAGTTGGTGACAAGGTTGTACTTACGGGCAATGTAGCCATCCAGAAAATCACTGACGGCACCTGCTACAAATGCCCACAGCGCCACGCAGGCACCGACGGAAATCGGTACGAACCACCCTTGCTGCGGCATGGTGTCCATGGGACTGATGCCGTCGATGAAAGGCGCTACTCCATCTACGGCCAGAGCTACGGCGAAGATGATAACAAGGAAAATGCGTGCCAGTGTGATGCTGTTCGGCAGGTTAAACATATCCGCGCATACTTTACATCTTTCGCTGCTTACTTGCAAGACAAAATCGGGTATATGTCGGCGTTAGAACACAAAAATCGCACGTCGGGAGCTTTATTGAGGCTTATTCTGACATACTCTTTGCTTGCATGCATGCGCGAATGTGCTATACTTTGCGCCATGAACGGTTTCCGAATCACTCTTCTGGCTCTTCTCATCCTTGTGGTGGGGCTGATGTTTTATGTGATTTTTGTCACATTGCCCGGCATGCAGGCGGACCACAACATATATGAGATTACGCAGAAGAACTCTCTCGTGGCTCAGGAAAATGAGGGGCATCGCGACAGGGTGAGTGCCTACGGAGACGGAGCTGAAAAGCAGGAACTGGCCTCCGCATATTCCGCTGCAGCCGAAGAGGAGAAGCTGGCGGAGAAATCCGTCTACGAGGCGGAGGAACGCGCCGTTATTGAGGAGGCTCGTCGCAAGGCTGCCGCCGCTCTTGCTCAGGAGGTGAAAGCTGCCGATGAGGCACCCGATGCTATCGGCCTGGTGACTTCCTTCAATCGTGACTGGGTATCTATCATGTTCCGCCCTGCTGTGAAAGGCCCCATCAACGAAGGCCTTGTGGTGGCTGTTCGTCGCGATGGCGTGGTGCTTTGCGAGGCCACGGTTGACTACAAGGATGAAGAATCGGGACAAATCGGTGCAACCATGAAGCCGCAGGAATTCGGCAAATCTCAGGTCGATATCGATCAGGAGAAGATGTTGCCCATGCCCGGTGATGAGGTAATTTATTCTCCTTTTGTTTCGACTCGCGACCTGAGGGCTGTCAACAGCTTCCTTCAGCCCGCACCCATCAGCGTACCCGCTGATGGCGGTGCTGCTCCCGCTGCCGATACACAGGAGTCCGCGCTGGCCCCCATCCCACAACCCTGATTTTACCATCATGCCTGAGCACTCGACATCGTCGCTTTTTGACAACACCCCCACTTTCTCCTTTGAGTTTTTCCCGCCCAAGACGGAGGAGGGGGCTCAGTCCTTGCTCGAAACCGTGGTGAAGTTGCAGGAGTTCCGTCCCAGTTTTGTGAGTGTGACCTACGGTGCCGGCGGCGGCTCGCGTGAGCTGACTCGTTCCGTGGTGCACGATATTCAGCAGCGTGGCATTCCGACCGTGCCGCACCTTACCTGCGTGGGGCATACTCAGGCTGAAATTGAGGATATTCTTCAGGGCTATGCAAACGCCGGAGCTCGTGCCGTACTGGCCCTGCGCGGCGACCCTCCCCGCAATCGCCCCTATAACCCTGCGACGGATGCCTTCCGCCACGCCTCCGAGCTGGTACGCTTCATCCGCGAGTGGGAGGAGCGCAACAAATTGCCGCAGCGCCTTACTATCGGCGTGGCCGGGTTTTGCGAGGGCCATCCCGACACCCGCAACCGAATCCGCGAAATGGATTTTCTCAAAGCCAAGCTCGATGAAGGCGCCGACTACATCTGCACGCAGCTTTTCTTCGACAATCATGCCTTTTTTGATTACCGTGACCGCTGCCGTCTGATGGGGATAGATGTACCCATTATCGCCGGTATCATGCCTGTTACCTCGATTTCGAGCATGAACCGTATGGCCGAACTCTCCGCCGGTACAAACTTCCCCGCGCGTCTACTCAAAGCTATGTTGCGAGCCGGCGGCGATAAAAACAGCATCGAGCGCATCGGCATCAACTACGCCAGCAATCAGTGCTCCGAGCTGTTGGATGCCGACGTGGACGGCATACACTTCTACACGCTTAACCGCTCCAAGGCCACCCTGGAGATATACCGCAACCTTGGTATCAACAACTATTTTGATGTGGACCGCATCCACATGCTCAGCTCAATTTACAAATCCTGAACCATGGAAACGAACAAAACCACCAGCAACATTGATGAAATGCCGCTCTCCCCGGAGGAAATCAAAGCCATCGGCGAGATTGAACTCGGGCCTGCACGTCACGAGATATTCCTCAACAA
Organism: Akkermansia sp.; assembly: GCA_030535875.1. Lineage (GTDB taxonomy): Bacteria > Verrucomicrobiota > Verrucomicrobiia > Verrucomicrobiales > Akkermansiaceae > Akkermansia. The sequence goes on from JAUNRC010000047.1 coordinate 14,078, forward strand.
ACATTACAAGAAGCTCATTATCGGCGGCATCGCTTTCATGGTCGCAGCCAGCGCAGCCATTGGTTATTATTCTTACAAGAATGAGCAGAAAGAGCAGGCCGGTGCTCTCGTCGTGCAGGCGATGGGCTCCGCTTCGCAGGAGGGCGCACATTCCCCGGCTAAGTACGATGCCGCTGCCCTCTCGCAGATTAATACGGCCTACGCCGATACCAATTCGGCTGACCTTGCACAGTTGCTCGAGGCGCTTTCGCTCATGACCGACAGTGCTCAGGTCGAAGGAGCCATCGGCCGACTCGAAGCCCTCGCCTCAGGCTCCGCCAATGAGCTCATTCGCGCCCGCGCCCTTGCCTCGCTCGCCGCTCATTACATGTCAGAGGAGAAGAATGATAAGGCAACCGCATGCTGGAAGCAGATTATCTCCATGCCCTCCAATCCTTACTCCGCCATTGCCTATCTTAACCTTGGTGACATGGCTAAGCTCGCTGGCGATAAGGAAGCCGCCCGCAACTACTACACGCAGGTCAGCACCGCATGCCCCAACAGCCCGCTTGTAAGTGAGAACGTGGCCGGTCTGCGACTGGCCCTCTTGGATGTGGAGGCTCCCACCCCGGTGGCTGCTCCCCCGGCGGAAGAGAAACCCGCCTCCGTGCCCAATCCCTTCGGTATCGACACCGCCTCTCCCTTCGGCCCTGCCGCTCCCGTTCCGGCACCCGCTGATGGCGGGGACAATTCTCCCTTTGGCGGAATGTCGACACTTCCCGGCGGCAATAACTGAACAAACAACTGACTGTTATGGGGCTTTTTCAGGATAACTTCTCCATGCTCTCGGAGCTGGAGCGCTTGGCTGCCATGGTACAGGACCCTGCGCGCGTGCAGGAAATCGGCGCGGACGAGTGGCCGCTTGCTATGATTGCCTGCGGATTGGTCACATGTAACGACCCCTCGCGCCTGCCTGAGAATATGGCAGCCTATGATATATTCTGCGCCAAAACCCCGGTGGTGGGCCGTAAAAGCAGCTTGGCACAATTGGTGCGCTTCCTGACCGCCCGTAAGGGCGATGGTTGGCGAGCTCTCCTGCCGTACGCTCTCGCGGAACCCGAGTCGGCCTTGAGCCGTACTGCTGCCATGCAGTTGGCCACACTGGCACAGCCGAGCCCCACTCAACAACTTGCCGGTGTAGAGGAGCTGGCTCGCCTGATGAGCACTCGTTCTTCTGTGAGCTCCCCGGTACTCGAGGCGCTCCTGAGCCTGAGCGACATGCGCGTATTGCCCTTGTTGGCTCCCATTGATAACATGCCGGTTGAGAGCCTGAAGTCTCTTGTGAAAGAGCTCAATCCTGCGGCTAATCATCTCAGTTACAGTTGGGTGCTTCATCTGTTGGATGCTCAGCCCGTATTGGCTGATGAAATAGCTGCACTTTTGGAACGCATGGCTGCCGCAACAAACGTCGTCATTGACTTGGTGCTGCCCATCCCGACTTGGGCCTTTGAAAAGCCGGCACCGCAACCTTTGCACGGTTGGTCTCGAGCAGAATATTTCCCGCGCATGCTCCCTGTCCTCAATAATCATTTCAATCAGGAACAAATATCGCGTCTGCGCACCGCTTTCGGTGCCTGAAGTCACATTTCAGGCTTGCCCGTGCCGCTGAAATAGTGTCTAATACAGGCCGCACGGCCCCGTAGTTCAATGGATAGAACGGCCCTCTCCTAAAGGGCAAATGTGGGTTCGATTCCCGCCGGGGCTACTCAAAAAACGCTCGGTTTCCTGCAAGGAGACTGAGCGTTTTGGCGGTACGACCGACGCGATATGCGCACTGCGGTGAAAGTCCGCGCGGAGCCGCGAT
>JAUNRC010000096.1 GCA_030535875.1 Akkermansia sp.
GTGCTGAGTGGAACCGCACCAGTGCCTTCTGCACCGAGACCTGCTTCAACTCCTTCCACTCCGAGACGGAGATGATGCGCTACATCCACACGCTGGAGTGCAAGGACCTGGCCCTCAACGAGGCTATGATTCCGCTGGGCTCCTGCACCATGAAGGCCAACTGCGCCGCCATCATGATGCCCATCACCTGGGCCGGTGTGACCGAGCTGCACCCCTTTGCCCCCGCCGACCAGTGCGAAGGTATGCGCGCCATGCTCGAGCAGCTCAAGCAGTGGCTTGCCGTGGTAACCGGTTTCCACGGTGTGTCCCTGCAGCCGAACTCCGGTGCTGCCGGTGAGTTCGCCGGTCTGCTCACCATCCACCGCTATCAGGTGGCTCAGGGTGAGGGGCACCGCAATGTCTGCCTTATCCCGAACTCCGCTCACGGCACCAACCCCGCCTCCGCCGCTATGGCAGGCTTTACCTGCGTGCCTGTGAAGTGCGACGATAAGGGCAATATCGACGCCGCTGACCTCAAGGCTCAGGCCGAGAAGCACCGCGACAACCTCGCTGCCCTCATGGTTACCTATCCTTCCACCCACGGTGTGTACGAGAGCGGCGTGGCCGACCTCTGCCGCATTGTGCACGAGAACGGTGGTCAGGTATACATGGACGGCGCCAACATGAACGCCCAGTGCGGTCTGACCAACCCCGGCACCATCGGGGCCGACGTCTGCCACCTGAACCTGCACAAGACATTTGCCATGCCCCACGGCGGTGGCGGTCCCGGTGTGGGCCCCATCTGCTGCGCCGAGCACCTCACCCCCTACCTGCCGGGCCACATCTGCAACGATGGTCAGACCCAGTCCGCCGTTTCCTCTGCCGAATACGGTTCCGCTGCTATCTGCCCCATCACCTGGATGTACCTCGCCATGATGGGCTTCGAGGGCCTCAAGCGCGCTTCTCAGATGGCTATCCTCAACGCCAACTACATCGCCAAGCGTCTGGAGAACCACTTCCCGACCCTCTACGCCGGTGCCAATGGTCTGGTGGCTCACGAGTGCATTCTCGACACCACCATCATGCTCCGCAAGAGCCACCTCTCGGTGGACGATATGGCCAAGCGCCTTATGGACTACGGCTTCCACGCCCCCACCATGAGCTTCCCCGTGCACGACACCCTCATGGTCGAACCCACCGAGTCCGAGAGCAAGTACGAGCTCGACCGCTTCATCGATGCCATGATTGGCATTCATGGTGAAATGGAGGCCGTGGCCAACGGTACCGTGCCTGCTGACGACAACGTGATGGTGAACGCTCCCCACACCGCCCTGGCCGTAACCGCCGACGAGTGGAACCACGCCTACACCCGCGCTCAGGCCGCCTATCCCGCCGCCTGCCAGCGCCTGCACAAGTTCTGGCCGTCCTGCTCCCGTGTGGAGAACGCCTGGGGCGACCGCAACTTCTGCTGCACCTGCGACACTCTCGCCGAACAGCAGTAAACCATTTCAATGTGCTCCCTGAGCACTGAGTAACTCCGCCGCCATCGCAGCTTAACCTGCGGTGGCGGCGCTGTTTTGGCCGCGATATACAAAACAGCCGCAATCCATGGTGGGATTGCGGCTGTTGAGGTATTGGGTGACGGAGGAATCAGTTCAGCTTGTCCTCGCAGAACTTGCGCAGGTCTTCGTTGCCGTGATAGCCCTCGCTCTTCAGGTCTTTCATGGCTTCATACATGCGGGTCAGCTCCTCCTGAACATCATCTGACAGGGCTTCGTAGGCCTCTTTATCCAGATAAGTCATGTGCGTGGAAATGATAGTGACGTGGTAGTCAATCACGGGCAGAATCTCTGCCAGAGAATCGGCATCCTCCTTGCTGACGATGTTCTCCAGCACAACTGTTGTATTTTCAATGGCGGAGCGCAGCAAGGTCTCGCAGGCTTTTATAACCATCCGGCGCTCTTCACTGTCCTCCGGACGGGATGTGTAGGCCAGAATGAGAAGTGCAGCTCTGGTAGCATCGTTCATCTCGTCGTAATCCTCATCGGTTAGGGAATTGAGGCTTTTGTCATTGCGTTCCTTGCAGGCTTTGGCGCTCTTGCTCATGCGGGAGAGAACGCGCTTCGTCAGGCCGCTTTCTTCTTTCAGTTCATACAGAGCATTGTCTTTCTGAACAATGCATGAGGCTGTTATCAGGGCCTGTATTTCAGAGAACGGTTCTTTTACTCTTTTGACCAGCTCTTCCAGATTGGCGCTGATGTCATCTGACAGGCTGATAATCTGCATGGCGAGCTTATGGCTCTCTTCCTGACCGGCGTATGCGGGCTGTACCATTGCAATGGCCGGGATTGCTGCAAGGGCAGCTGCTGCGTATGTTGTGTATCGTGACATAATGGAGATTCAGGTTAAAATTATAGACGGGTGTTACTTGCTCGTTATTCAGTATGACGACGCTCTCTGCATGATGTTAGCAAAAAAATAAAGAAAATAAATAAAAATATCATTTTTTTGATTGATGTAAGTAATCCGCACCCCGAAAACATGACAGCCGCAATCCTGGGTAGGATTACGGCTGTTGAAATAAGCTGTTGTCCGGAAAATCAGTTCAGCTTGTCCTCGCAGAACTTCCGCAGGTCATCGTTACCGTGATAGCCCTCGCTCTTCAGGCCTTTCATGGCTTCTTGCATGCGGGTCAGCTCCTCCTGTACATCGTCTGCAAGAGCCTGGTAAGCATCCTTATCCAGATAAGACATGTGTGTGGAGACTACGGTGACATGATGGTCAATCTTAGCGATAATGCTCGCCAGACTATCGGCGTCCTCCTTGTTGGTGATATTCTCAAGCAGCATGTTAGTGTTGTTGACGGCTGCGCGCAGCAACCATTCGCAGGCGGTAACAACCTTTTCGCGCTCATCGCTGTCCTCGGGGCGGGAACCGCAGGCCAGAATGAGAAGGGCACCCTTGGTCGCATCGTTCATTTTCTCGTAATCCGCGTTGGTAATGGCATCGATGCTCTTGTCGTTGCGTTCCTTGCAGTCATTCGCTTTCTTGAGCAGGCGGGCTCTGTCTCGTTTCGTCAGTCCGGTCTCTTCTTGCAGCTCATACAGGGCGTCGTCTCTCTGGATAATGCAGGAGGCTGTCAGTAGAGCCAGCGGCTCGGATGCCGCATTGTGCATGTGCTTCACAAGATCCTCCAGATTGGTGCTGACGTCATCTGACAGGCTGATAATCTGCATGGCGAGCTTATGGCTCTCTTCCTGACCGGCGTATGCGGGCTGTACCATTGCAATGGCCGGGATTGCTGCAAGGGCAGCTGCTGCGTATGTTGTGTATCGTGACATAATGGAGATTTAGGTTAAGATTGTTGACGGCGTTTTACCCGCTCGTTATTCAGTATGACGACGCTCTCTGCGTTATGTTAGCAAAAAAATGAAAAAAATAAATAAAAATCGTATTTTTAATCTGCCGAATCTAACCGGCTGTTGCTAAAGCCGTAGCCCGGAGCCTACGGAAGTCGCTTCCTTATTTCTCAAAGTCCTTTGTAAAAGTGCACGTGAGAGTGTAAAAGTGCTTTGTAAAAGTGCACGAGAGA
>JAUNRC010000097.1 GCA_030535875.1 Akkermansia sp.
GGGCATCAGCACCTCGTGCTTACTCTTTTCTATACGATTTATGGGATGGCAATGAATTGTAAATTAGAATATTCATAAATTGCAGTCATTTGGCCTTTTATCATTGATTTTCACCGAGAATGTGCTACAATACGCGCGTTTACAGGAATTATGGCTATCAAACTTCCCTCTTCACCCGGTATTAAGCTCAAGGTCGCCTCTGCCGAAGTGCAGCGCGTAAAGGCCGAGGGACCGCTCTACTATATTCTTCCTCCGGCTTTGGTGCTGGCGGTGCTGATATTTTGTTATACGGCCACACCTCCCGTGGCTGCTCCTGATGACTTTGCGGATGAGTTGACGGAGGACGCTCCGGCTGCGACATCGGACGATGACCTCAGCGATATGCTGGATTAATTTTTTCGGATTGTTTGAATTGTAATAACGTATTGATAAAGAAACTATACCACCATGAGTGAAGCCGCTCCCATTACCATGACACCGCAGGGGTTGCAGGTGCCGAACTTCCCCATCGTTCCCCACATCATCGGCGACGGCTCCGGTCCCGACATCTGGCGTGCGGCCAAGCGCGTGATTGACTCCGCCGTGGCAGCAGCCTATGGCGATAAGCGCGCCCTTGTGTGGAAAGAAGTCCTGGCCGGACAAAAGGCCTTCGATGAGTTGGGAACTTGGTTGCCCAACGAGACGGTGGAGGCCTTCCGCGACTACCTCATTGGCATCAAAGGCCCGCTTACCACTCCCGTCGGTGGCGGCATCCGTTCGCTCAATGTGGCTCTGCGTCAGGGGTTGGACCTTTATTGCTGCGTGCGCCCCGTGCGTTATTTTAAGGGAATCGAGACCCCGGTGAAGGACCCCTCACTCGTGGATATGGTCATTTTCCGCGAAAATACGGAAGATATCTATGCCGGTGTGGAGTTCCGCGAGGGAAGTGCCGAGGCCGCCGAGTTCTTCGCTTGGCTGTCGGACCGCTATCCCGACCGCGCCGGTAAAGTGCGCTTCCCGAACACCTCCGGCTTCGGCATCAAACCCGTATCGCGCGAGGGTACCGAGCGTCTGGTGCGCTCCGCCATTCAGTATGCTATCGACAACAATCGCCCCTCCGTCACGTTGGTACATAAGGGTAACATCATGAAGTTCACCGAGGGTGCCTTCCGCGATTGGGGGTACGAGCTGGCTCGCCGCGAGTTCGGAGCTGAGCTCATCGGCAAGGGACCCTGGTGCCGACTGCCCAACGGGATTGTCATCAAAGATTGCATCTGCGATGCCTTCCTGCAGGAAATCCTCATCCATCCCAAGGACCACTCCGTCGTGGCGACGCTTAATCTTAACGGCGACTACTGCTCGGATGCCCTCGCCGCTCAGGTTGGCGGCATCGGCATCGCTCCCGGCGGCAATATCAATTACAAGACCGGTCACGCCGTATTCGAGGCGACTCACGGCACGGCTCCCGCTCTGGCTAACTTGGACAAGGCGAACCCCTGTTCCTTCCTTCTCTCGGCAGAAATGATGCTGCGCTACATGGGCTGGAACGAGGCCGCGGATCGCATTGTTGCCGCTATCGAGGCCGCCATCACGGCCAAGACCGTCACCGCTGATTTGGCGGAGATGATTCCCGGTGCAACGGCCTTGAGTACAAGCGCATTCGGGGACGTATTGATAGACAAGATGTGATTTTAAAGGACTAGTTACGAGTTACAAAGGACTAGGTTGATAGCTAGGCGCAGCGAGCTGCGCAGAGATTGTCAGCTATGATACTGTGGACAATTTCAGGGCAGAAATGACCGCTCGCACCCGCATCTTTGCGCTGCGGGTGTTGCGGTTGTGCTCTTGCCTTCATGGCCGTTATGAGGTGGAGTATGTTGGTAAGCAACTGTTAAGGGCTGCTTCTTCTGTCGCTGCTAATTTTCGCGCAGCCGGTTATGCTAAATCTGCTGCTGATTTTTATTCTAAACTTAAATCCTGTGAAGAAAAAGCCGTAGCCGCATGTTTCTGGTTGGAATTTATTCGTGACGGAAACTTATTGCCTGCTGAGAGTGTTGAAGAGTTGCTTTCTGAAGTGCAAGAACTCGTCGCTATTATTGCCGGAGCATGCAGAAAAAGTAGCGTTTCGTTATGAACGGAGAGGGAGAGCATTATCGGACCGATTTGGTAGAGCGTACACGCTTGCTTTCGCTGCGGATACTCACGTTGTGCAAATGCTTACATGGAACGTACGAACAAGAAGCTATCGGTTCTCAACTTTTTCGCTGTGCGACTTCCGTGGCTGTTCATTATAGGATTGCTCAGCATTCTATCTCGCCTAAAGATTTTTTGTATAAACTTAAAATATGCGACGAAGAGTCGGATGAAGTATGTTGCTGGCTTGATATGCTTGTTTCTGCTGACATCTTGCCGGCATCCGGACTGTCGTTATTGATACAGGAAGCCCACGAGATATCGGCTATCATTTCAACCATATGCAAAAACCTACGTAAGAAACGCAGATTGCCTCGCCCCTAAATACCCAGTCCTTTCACCATCACCTAGTCCTTTGTAACTCGTAACCAGTCCTTTCACCATCACCTAGTCTTTTGTAACTCGTAACCAGTCCTTTTACTATGCCCGATCCCCATTTCGTTCACGCTGCTTTTTCCTCCATCGCCTCGCGCTATGTGACGGCCAATCATGTACTTTCCTTAGGTACGGACATCCTGTGGCGCGAGAGGGCGCTCAAAATCGTTGCCGAGTGGGCGCCGAACAAGCTGCTCGATATCGCCACCGGCACCGGTGACCTTGCGCTCACCATCAAGCGGGCTCTGCCCGAAGTGGATGTGCTCGGAACGGACTTTTGCCGCCCCATGCTCGATATCGCCGTACAGCGCGGATTGACAGATGTGCTCGAGGCGGATGCCATGAATCTGCCGCTTCCCGCCGCCTCCTTCGACGTCGCTACCGTCGCCTTCGGGCTGCGCAATATGGCAGACTACGGCAAGGCACTGTGCGAGTTCCGTCGCATATTGCGTCCGGGCGGTCATTTGCTGGTGCTGGATTTCAGTATGCCGGAGGGAGTGATGGCCGCTCCTTACCGTTTTTACCTCCATCACATCCTGCCGCGCATCGCCGGTTGGCTTACGGGTAACATGCGCGCCTATGATTATCTGGGCGAAAGCATCGAGACCTTCCCGCGCGGTGCCGCCTTTTGCGACTTGCTCACCCGCTGCGGCTACCAAGCCCCCGTTGCGCTGCCCCTCATGGGCGGCATCGCCACCATCTACACCGCCGAGAAGTAATCTCTGACGAGAGAATGAATATAAGAGCAGGGGATATTTGAGCAAAGATTCCTGTAACAGAAATCCGCCGTCTTTTTCAGACGGCGGATTTCGTTGTACGACCGACGCGATATGCGCACTGCGGTGAAAGTCCGCGCGGAGCCGCGATGATGCGGAATCCCAGACCTGAAGAACAACTGCGGGGAGGTAACAAACCGTGGAAGAGGAAGTTCGAGGGGAAATCCCGACTGTACGAACAGAAATTGCATATAAGGCCGGATGGATGGACGAGGTTGCCGCAAGTGCCGAAATCCGATACAT
>JAUNRC010000098.1 GCA_030535875.1 Akkermansia sp.
CTCCTTCGGAAAGAGATATACTCCGCGCAAGCACCGGGCTTGTCTACCGAGCCTTTCCACCGCGCGAGGAAGCCGGGAGGAAGTTCAGGTGCGCGAACAAACACTAAACTTAAAACCTAAACACATACAAACACGATGAAAAAGACAATCATTGCTCTGATGGTACTCGCCGGAGCTGCTTCTGCTGCGGTTCAGTCCGGTTCATATACACTTAGTATGGAACAATGGACCACAGATGACAGCACTCTGTACGATTATCTGAATGGAGCATTTAATGAAGGTGGTACTCTTACCTTGGATTTGACGGTGAACTATACCGGCACTAACTGCAATGCATATCAAACACTTCTTCACGTTGGTCAAGTAGATACCGGTTTTTCGATTTATGCTAATGGTGGTCCCAGAATCATTATTTCTGAAAAACACAATACAGACCGCTCTCATGAATCGACGACGGATGTATTCGAAACCGGCACCAATAATCTTACTGTAACCATTACCGGCAGCAGCACCCCCGGTACGGCTTCAGTTTCTGTTACTAAGGGTGACAATACCTACACTCTTCACGACCTTTCATGGGCAAATATGGGTTGGAGTACATCTGCCGACGAGCGCAACAAATATTCAGTCAACGTGGGCGCTCCCGGTTGGGAAAACCTTACACTGGCACAAAGTAATACCTTGACAGCAGCAACGGCCACTTTTACTGCACTCCCCCCCTCCTCTCCCTCCGTCCCCGAGCCGACCACGGCTACGCTGAGCCTGCTGGCTCTTGCCGCTCTGGCTGCCCGCCGTCGCCGCAAGTAAAATGACCAACAACGACCTACTTTTAACATATAGGTAGTAAAGAGGGGCTGAGCCCCGCGGATGAAGGGCCGCCTTCTTTGTAGACGGCGGCTCTTTCTTACAGAGCGCACGGGAGGTAAGTAGAGAGAGGAAGCGAGTGAGAGCCGTTAAGAGAGCTTAAAGATTAAGAAGAGTTTACAAAATTAAACAAAATATCGGATTGGACTTGCCTAATTGATAGATGTGTGATAAAATATAGGTGTACCGTTTTTAGCTCACAAGTATGAGATATATATCAGCACTACTGCTTTCTGTGTTGCTGGTCATGCTGTTCGGGTGTTCGCAACAGGACCAGATGGGACAGAATGCATATACGCCGCGCTACGTGTACCGCAAGGGTTACACGGCCTATGTGCTGCGTAATGGTAGGGCCGTAGCACCACGGAAAGCCCCGGCGCGCATTAAGCGCGTTATTGCCGCAGGTAACAAGATTATCAACAAGCCGTACCGCCGAGGAGGCGGTCACGGGCGCCACCATGACTCCGCCTACGATTGCTCGGGAGCCACCTCATTCATTCTTCGCGAGGCCGGCCTGCTACACAAGGACTCGCACCCGACCAGCACGACCTACCTGCGCTGGGGGCGTCCCGGGTTCGGCAAATGGCTGACGGTGTACACGAAGAAGGGTCACGTCTTTGTGATGGTAGCAGGTCTTCGGTTCGACACCTCGGGCAGCGGCCGCGGAGTGGGGCCGCGCTGGTACACGACCCCGCGCAAGTGCGGAGGTTTCTATGTGCGCCACATACCGGGCTATTAAAGACAGAACGAACAACACTCATAAGAAATTACCATCGGGGGATATTCGCCGCGACAATATAGCGGCAGCAGTACGAGCGCCGAACGGCCCGAGTTCACCACTTCCCACCACAGCCCCGTGGTCATTTAGAATCGGCAATCTGAATATGGAACAGAACGAACGTAATCATGGCATACAGCGAATCGATGCCATCATGCAGGCCTGGGGGCTGGACAACCACGATTTAGTCAATGTCAGTCTGGAACAGCTCACCCACAAGCAGGTTCAGAAGGCCCGGCAGGGCCGCCAGCTCACACTCAAAATGATGCAGAAGGTGGCGCGCGCGCTCAACGTCGCCATCTGGGAGCGCTTGGAAGAAGAGCAACGCGAGCTGTACTACGAGTACATACACCGCGACCTCTTCTCCTACGCCAAGGGCTACACCCCCGATTGGCAAGACCCGAACGCCCCCCTCGTACCGCAGCACTGAGCCGGCAATGGCACTGAGTGTATCAGAGTTTGTCACCCGCCTGAGATATGCCGTCGAGGCACAGGTGGGCGAACAGCGTGTAGAGGGTGAAATCGGCTCGTGTAAATCGGCCGGCAGCGGCCACATATACTTCACCCTCAAAGATCGCAATGCGCAGGTGCAATGTGTGATGTACCGCCATCAGGCAATGAGCTGCCGGGTGCGCCTGCGGGAAGGCTTGCAAGTGGAGCTGACCGGGCGCGCCACGGTATGGGAGGGTCGCGGCTCACTGCAATTAGTCGTCAGCCATATCCGCGAGGCCGGACTGGGCAGCCTGCAACAGCAATTTGAAGAACTAAAGCGCCGACTGGAGCAGGAAGGGCTCTTCTCTCCCGCGCGCAAGAAGCCCCTGCCGCCCTTCCCCACCTCCGTCGGGCTCATCACTTCAGCCACAGGTGCCGTTATTCAGGACATGCGCCACCGACTCGAGAGCCGCGCTCCGTGGATGCAGGCATACCTCATGCCGGTACAGGTGCAGGGTAAAGGGGCCGAGGCGGGACTGGCCGAGGCCATTCACCGCTGGAACGAGCCCGAGCGCTACCGTTTACCGCAGGTGGACTACCTCATCATAGCCCGCGGCGGCGGCTCCTTAGAAGATTTGTGGTGCTTTAACGAAGAAGTGCTGGCGCGAGCCATTGCAGCCAGCCGCCTACCCGTTGTCAGCGCAGTCGGTCACGAGACGGACTTCACCATTGCTGACTTCGTGGCAGATTTGCGCGCGCCCACACCGACGGCGGCCATCGAACTCACCACGCCCGACTCCGCCATCCTCCGCCAAAATCTGACCCGGCTCGACACCACCCTGCAGTACAGCCTCAGTCGAGCCCTGCAAACAGCTCGTCTGCGCCTGCAAATCGTCCTGCAAGGCCCCATCGGCACCCCTCTGCAAGCTCTGGCCCCTTTCGCTCAAAAGCTCGATGAAACCGAGGAACTCCTCAGCAGTGCCGCCGTCGACAAAGCTGCCGCCGCCACAGCGCACCTGAACGTACTCGCCGCCCGCATTCACCCCCGAGCGCTGCTGCTACGCACAGCAGCGGCCCGCTCCGCTCTGGACAACGCCGAGCGCCACCTCATCAGCACCGCCACAACCCTCATCAACAACAATCGCTCCGCCCTCAAAGTACACGCAGCCAACCTCGAAGCCGCCAGCCCGCAACGAGCACTGGAACGCGGCTTTGCCCTCGTACACACCGACAAGGGACGACTGGCCCGCAGCACCGACGACCTCCCACCCGGCAGCCAAGCAACCCTTCAACTGGCCGACGGCACCCGCAGAGTACAAGTGTGCGCCGACCATACCACGCAATGATAAAACAAATTCTGATTTACAATTTATTGAACTTGCAGGCTTACGCCTGAAAAAGAGCGCTGCCGAAGGTGCCGAACCTAAAAAATTGTAAATTGTAAATCATTGCCATCCCATAGAGGCACGATAACGAGCCTCTA
>JAUNRC010000048.1 GCA_030535875.1 Akkermansia sp.
GCCATAAATGGCACGTACGGTGGTGTGTGAGGGGGCGAAAGCCCCCTACACGATCAAGAGGGGTGCCCGATGATTTCCTACACCCCTTTGCGGTCATTCCAGAGCACAATGTGCAGGCGGTCACCCAGCCGCACACCGTGCCTGAGGCATAGCTTCGCTACCTGCGGGCGGGCGGAATCGAGCTCTGCGCGGGTGGAGGCACAGGGCATGAGGATGATGTTGCGGCGGGGGAGTTGCAGTGCTTCGATGGCAGACCAATCCTCCTCGCTTTGTACGACAAATTTGAACCATGCGCGCTGTGTGGCCAGAAAGGCGCTGAGCACATCGGGGCGCAGGGCTTGGGTGCTGTCATTGCCGGAGTGTGCCAGTTTGGGCGATACGTTCCATTGGTTGACCCGTGATGTCAGCTCCGGGGTGGGGGGCAGGGTGCCGTTAGTCTCGATTTCGATGTGGAAGTCGGGTGGTAGTAAACGAAGCAGGCGCTCGATAGCCGGTGCCTGCAGGAGCGGCTCACCACCAGTGATGACCAGAGCAGGGCAGTTGTAACTCAGGATGTGTGCGGCGACATCCTCCTCGCTCAGTTCACAGCCTTTCAGCCAACTGTAACGGGTGTCGCACCAGTCGCAGTGCAGGTTGCAGCCTGCCAGACGCAGAAAAACCGTCGGGCAGCCCGTGCGGGCTCCCTCCCCTTGCAGAGAATAAAAAATTTCCGGCTCTGATTTCAGGCGTGCAATATTCATGGGCTTGTGTTATACTCCTGAGTACACAAGGGTTCATACCAGAATGGAGCAGCCACGTCAACTGCTTTTTTGAGCCCACGGATATTTTACCTGTAAACTTTAAGATGAGTACTCCCGCACCTTACCGTGTTCTGTTTGTTTGTCTGGGCAATATATGCCGCAGTCCTGCTGCCGAGATAATTTTCAATGCCGTGGTGGCGGAGGCCGGATTGTCAGTGCTCGTTCGGGCGGACTCCTGCGGAACGGCCTCGTACCACACCGGCAGCAAGCCCGACCATCGCATGCTCGCCGCGCTTGAGCGTGCCGGCTATCGCTACGGCGGACATCGTGCCCGCACTTTCCGCAGGGCGGACTTCACCGACTTTGACCTCATTATTCCTCAGGATGAGCAGAATGAGAGTGATATCCTGGCTCTTGCCCGGAATGGTGAAGATGCCGCTAAAGTCAGGGGAATGTGGCGGTGGTTTGCGGCGGAAGAGACAGAGCGTTCGGTGCCTGATCCATACTACGGCGGTCCGGCGGGCTTCGATTCCGTGGTAGCTCTGCTCACGCGCAGCATGCAGCGGTTGGTGGCAGAACTGGCGGAAAAGTTGCCGCAATGAGGGTGTGTCGGCTACTGTTTTTGTAGGAAAATAGGCTGAAGAAGGCGATTTAGCTTGCATGCCGCGCAGGAAAGCGCTAGAATGCGGACTACAGGAAAGCATTTCATGACTTGGACCCATAGAATATCTGTCGCTGTACCGGTGCTGCTCGGAGTCGGGCTGCTGGTGACGTGTGCGCAGCGATATGGCTCCGTTGCTCAGGAGTCGGTTGCGGAAACCTTGACGTCGGATGCCATAGCCGTCACGCCGTGCATACCGGGGTTCCTGTTGGAGCCGGAGCAAATACACCGTCTCACGGCGGGGGAAATGCGCCATCTGAGAACGATTCTTCGCCATGGTGAGATGAAGGTGGTTCACGAGAGCCATTATCGCGATGCTGCTCCCGGTCAGCGCGAGGATATGATGAAGGGGGTGTTCTACCTGTACGGCAGCAATGCCCAGTGTTTGGGTGGTCGTGTGGAGGGTGATAAGGTCATCATGGACGATATTGAGTTGTCCGAGGCGGATAGTAAGGATTTGTACCGCTTGTTGTACCGACATTTGGTGAAGGTGCTCGATACTCAGTTCTGAGATGAGAAAGAGTCTTATACGGAGTGCGGCGGTGCCGGTGCTTGCCGCTTGGTGCGGATTGACTGCCTGCGTGCAGCAGGTTACGCCCCCTCCGGGAGTGGACCCTGTGCCGGACACCTCGTTCATCGGTAGGCGCCTGCAACAACGACTTGCCCCGGAGAAGGCCGATGTGGCCGTGATTTTCATCGGTGGTTTCAGCGAGCAGGTACTCACTCACTTTCGCCGTGTGTACGAAAGCATGCCCCCCATACCCTCGCAGGGCAAGCAGGTGCGAGCCTTCTATGCCTGGGATGGCGGGCGCGGGTGTCTGCTCTTTCACAGTACGGAGCTCATACAGCGTGATTTGCGTGCCTTCCTGAGCAAAAATCCGAAAGCTGATTTAGTCTTTGTGGGGCACAGTTACGGCGGCTCGGCGGTGATGGATGTGCTGCGTCACCTGAATTACCCGCACGGGAAGACAGTTGTTGTCACAATTGATGCCGTGAGTTGTCGCGAACGCTCGTACCCGCGTGAGCGTGCGAAGGGAATTGATTATTGGGTCAATGTCTACTGTGAGCCTTACCGACATTTCAAAGACCTGGCGGCCGCCATCGGTGGCCCGTGGCGACATTGCGAACAGGCGGATGAGAACCTGCACTTCAGCGGCAAGACTCGCGACCGCGCCGATCGTCGCTACCAGCATGCTCAGCCGCTCCCTCTCTTTGAGGACAGGCCGGAGGGGGGCACTATGTCGGCATACGAACTGATGGTCAGTGCCTGTAATCGACTCGGAATCGGAACTTCAACCGCCTCTTCCCGACAATGAAAAGCTTACCGCCTTGGCAGCGCTTGCAGGAGAACTCCCGTCAACTGGCTGAGATTAAACCGGAATGCAAGGGCGAGGTTCATCCGCTGGCCGTTGTGAACGGAGTGCTCTCGTTGGGTGAAGGCTCGGTAGTGAAAGCCGGTACGGTTATTGAGGGTAGGGTGCGTATAGGTCGCAACTGCACCATCGGGCCGAATGCCTACCTGCGTGGCGATGTGACCGTGGGGGATGGCTGTGTGTTGGGCAATGCCGTAGAGGTGAAGAGCAGCGTGCTCGGCAACGGGGTTTTTGTGTCGCACCTCAGTTATATCGGCGATTCCGTGATTGAGGATGACGTGAATGTGGGCGGTGGGTGTATTTTCAGCAATTTCCGCCACGATGCGGGGGAAATCCGCATGCCTTGGGACGGCAAGTTGCAGGCTACCGGCTGTTGCAAGTTGGGCTGTTATGTCGGTGAGCACAGCCGGATAGGTTGTAAATGTGTGATATTGCCCGGCAGAGTGTTGCCGGCCGGCACTCGGACATATCCCGGGACGGTGTATGACGGTTCGTGAGGGAATGACGCATATTCGTGCGCGCGCGGGCATTTTTGACTGTGCAAGAGCCGCCTTCTGTGCTAAAGTATAGGCACATGAGTCAGGTTGATATAGTTTGTAAGCCTACGGCCGACACCTTTGTGCGCTTTGGTGTCGTGATGGCAGCTCTTTTCGGTTTTGCTGTGTATTTTTTCTATGATGCCGCTGTCGGTTATCGCGAGAAGAACGAGGTTATTTACAGTTATCAGGCCTTTGCTGCGCTGGGGCAGAAGGTGATGGAGTGTACCCCTGAGCAATGGGCTGATGTGCTGCGGGATAAGCCGCTCATTCCTGCTGAACAGCAGGAGGGCGGACTTGTGGTTGTGGTAGGGGAAGAGAAATATCCTTTGCCGGAGAATTGTGCCGCTGCGATATCGTGTCCTCCCGAGGTGCAGGACTATGTTGCCATGAGTCGGGGCTGGGCAGATTGTTGGGCTGATTACAGCAAGCGCATGCACTTCCCCATTAAACCCGGTGAGCACCCGTATAATGACGTCTCCATTCGTGAACAGTGGGTGATGGGTGGCTTGTTCATCGTTCTCGGGCTGGTTCTGCTCGGTTTTGCGCTGCGTACGCGCGGTCGGGTGTTGGCCTTGCAGGGTGACCTTGTGACTGCGGCAGGGCAGCAGTTCCGCGTGGCGGATATCGAGCTCATCGACTTGCGCCAGTGGGGGCCCGGATTTAAGGGGGCTGCCCGGCTGACGGTGAAAGGTCGCAAGATAAAGGTTGACGGCATGACCTACGGCGGATTCAGTAAGGAAAAGGGCGAGCCTGCCGAGGCTTTCATGAAGGCCCTGTTGGAGCAGTATAAGGGAGAGATTATTGAATACGAAGTGGAAGAGAAGAGTGACTCAGTTGGTTGAGTCGCTGCGGCACATGCGTCCGACCGCGGGGAAGATATTCCGGAGCGTGGGGCGCGTGGCCTGCACAACGGCGAGAGCGCTGAGCTCCCGCCGGTTCGTGGTTTGTACCCTTCTGCTGCTCATTGTTGCGGAGCTTTGCGCGCTGGGGGTAGGAGTGGTCCGTAAGCTGGAAGTTGCGGCAGAGCGAACGGCTCGCGCCGCCGACCTTTACATGGCTGCGACCGAGGCTCAGGCTTTCGGGGCTCATTTGCAGGCCTTGGCCGGAGGTGCTGCTGATATTGGGGCTAAATCCGGCAAGCAGCCCGAGGAGGGCAAGCCCGAGGAACCTGTGGCCGGTGATGAGGCGCCTCCGCTGCCGCCGCGCGATGTGTTGACCATTGTGGCGGATGAGACGGGCGTGTTTCTCGATGATGATTTCAGTCAGCCTGCGCAGGTGGTGCGCCCTGCTGCTCAGCCGGAGGATGCTGCCGGCAATGCCCTCTCGCCGGAAGATGCTCAGGAGATTGACGGGCTCATCCGCAAGGCCGTGAGCGCCATGATTGCCGGTGACATGCGTCTGTGTGTGTTGTGTCTGGAGCAGGGGTGCAGCATAGCCCCGGAACATCCGGCCTTGTTGTACTACTACGGCATGGCCTTCGATAAGCTGCTCAATCCCGACAAGGCGCGTGATTACTACACTCGGGTGTTCCGTCTGCGAGACAAGGCCGGTAAGTATTTTGAGCGGGCCTCGCGCCGTCTGACTTACGGTATGGCAGCCCCCTCGGCCATGCGTGGTAAGCTTTCTTTCGGGCCGCCCCTGCTGCGCCATATTTATGATGATTACAGCGGGGACCAGGTTTCTCTGCGTTTGCCGGTTATGCTGGCACCGGGAGAGGAGGTGCGTGTGGAGGACATCCGCATTCGCCTGCGATTCTTTGTGCTGGTGAATAATCGTCGCATAGAGTTCTCCTCCGTTGCTCCTGTTGTGCAGTGGGAGAACGACACGCAGACTTTCTCCAACAGCGAGGAAAATCTCATCGTGACCTACAACCTGCCGGTGCTCAGCAGCGAGGAGCAGGATGTTTACGACAGTCGTCGCTATTACGGCTATACGGCTAAACTTTACTACCGCGATGAGCCTTTGGACTGCATCAGCTCCCCCTCTGCGCTCATTCTTCATGAGCAGATGCTCGATGCCCGCGAGGCTCGTGAGTACATGCGCTCCGGTTTCTCTTCCTCCGGTCTTCTGCCTGATGACGGTCTGGTGCCGGAGTATACGCATGATGAGCTCCCGTTGCCGACGGATGTCGATGTACCCACCGAGAGCTCCGAGGGCGATGAGCAGGCTACGCCCTTTTCTCGCTTCATTGAAGAAATAGATCCTTCTTAATTCCTTTTCATCCTTAACCCTTTATATCTGATATGGCTCAACCCGATTTCAATAACCTGCCGACCCGTCTGGGGGTATACACCCTCATTGAGCGTTTGGGGCACCATGAGCTCACAGATCTTTATCTGGCTACGCAGACCCACATGGAGCGAGATGTCGTGGTGCAGGTGCTGCACCCTGAGAGCGACAAGCAAGCGGTGGATTATTTCCTGCGCATGGTGCGAGCCAAAGGTGCGGCGGAGCTGCCGCGCGTGAGTCGTGTCTTGGAGTCGATGATGTCGGGTAACATCTGGTTCCTGACCCAGGAGCAGCCGGTCGGTCGCAGTCTGGCTCAGATGGCGCGCGACGAAGTGCGCTTGTCGACCCGTCAGGCCTGTGCCATCATCAGTGCTGCGGCTGAGCTATACACCGCTGCCGAGACGCGCGGTTATGATACGGAGCCGCTGGAGGCGGATTCCATTTTCATACATGGTGAGGGCGATGTTCACTTTCTTTCGCCTGTTGTTCCGGGGCTGTTTGACCCTGCTAAGCAGGAGGAGAGATTGCCTGCGCAGATGCAGGCACTGGCGGATGCTCTGGAGCCTGTGCTGCCGCAGAATGTCCCGGGGCAGACCCGCGTGGCCACCCTTGTGCAGTGGTTGAGGGAGGGATATGAAGGGAGCTACATGGAGTGGCAATCCGTCGGCTCCACTGCCGCCATTATCAACGAGCAAACCGCCCCCGTGCTGTCGCGCAGCTCTGTGGAGAATCTTAACAGTCGGGTGGTCACTCAGCAGATTAAGCAGAAGAGAGCTCAGCGTAAGATGAAGCGCTTGATTCTCACTATCGGAATATCGCTGCTGGCAATCATTCTGATGGCTTGTGTCGGTGTGCTGTTGGCTCCGGCTGAAGTTAAACCTTTGCCGTACAATGCCGGGGGGTATGTTTATATCGAGTGCGGAAGTTCTCAATATCGGGTGAGCGGTCGCCCGGTTTCGATTGGCGATTACCATAAGTTCCTCGTGAAGTATGAGGATGCCAACAGCATGCACGAGCGCAAACGTGCCCTCATAAATAAAGGCATACCTGAGCAACATACCAATCACACGCCCGCTGAGTGGGAGGAACAATTGCAGGCAGCCTCAGCCAACGGACTGTGGCGAGGGCGGCGCCTGAATCCGGAGTCGCCCGTGTGTGGCGTGTCGTACTGGGATGCTCTGGCCTATGCCAACTATGTAGGGGCTCAGTTGCCGTCGGCTCAGTTGCTGAGCGGTGCCCGTGAGGTCGCCGGTAAGGAGAACTTGCCGGAGGAGTGGTGCACGGGTGAGCGGCAGGCAATCACCGTTTATGAAGGAGGCACGCTTGTGCTGCCGCCGACCGGGCGTGAATGGCCTTCCGTTGTGCCTGACCGCGCGGTGCGTGATGTCAATCGCGGTTTCCGTCTGGTATATCCCGTTTCTGCAAATAAAGAATAATTTACGATTATGAAAAACATCATTACTTCAATGATAACAGCACTTGTGCTGTTGGTAGCCGGCGAAGCTCTGGCTCAGGTAGAAGTGCGTGTGCAGCCCATTCGCAAGGAATTCATGGTGGGTGAGAACGTATCCCTTCAGGTGAAAATCGACAACTTCACCGACCGACCTGTCACCTTCACCAACATACCCGGTCGCAGTTGGTTGCACTTCACGATTACCCGTAGCGGTGAAAGCCAGCCCATCACCCCGAGTGATATTCCCCGCTTCCCCAAAATGACGGTGCCCGCGGGCTCCAGTAAGGTGCAGCAGGTGAACCTTCGCCCCTATTTCAACCTGAATCGCGATGGCATTTATCGTGTGGTTGCAACAGTTCGTATGCCTGACATGGAGACGACGTACAGCTCCAATCGCGCCTCGGTTGTGTTGGCGAACGGCGGCACCGTGAAGGACTTCATGATTCAGAGCGCGGGGGAACGCTTGAAAGTAAGCGTGCGACTGCTGCGCGTGGGGGATAAGGATTGCCTGTTCGGGCAGGTGGTCAACGCCGACAGCCGTTCCGTGCTGGGTGCCTGCTACATGGGGCAATACCTGAACTTCATGAAGCCCCGCATTGTGCTCGACAGCGCCCAGAACCTGCACGTTCTCTGTCAGTCCACGCCGGAGTACTTCACCTATTCCGTGATGAATAATCGCGGTAATCGCAAGGACTATAAGGTTATGAAGCGTACCGGCGGGCCGGTTGACCTTGTGAGCGCCGGTGGAGGTTTGCGCGTGGTGGGACTGCGTCCCTATGTGCGCCCGACTGCCACCTCCGAGGGAGTGATTCGCAGCACTTCCGAACGTCCCAATCGCAATTAATTGTACTGAGTTCTATAAGTACCCAATCCCCTTATCAATTACATGTCTACTCCCACCATAGCCATTGTCGGTCGTCCCAATGTCGGTAAATCCGCCATCTTCAACCGCATGGTAGCCAGGCGTATCGCCATCGTGCATGACCAGCCCGGCGTGACGCGTGACCGCCTGAGTGCGCCGTGCAGGATAACGGATTACGAGGCCCTTGTGGTCGACACCGGCGGTATCGGTTCCACACTGGATGACGGCTTTGCCACGCAGGTGCAGCAGGAGGCTGATATCGCGCTGGCAGCGGCTGACCTCATCATGTTCGTGTGCGACTGTCGCGACCACCTTACCCCCATCGACAAGACGATAGCCACGCGTCTGCACAAGGCCGATGTACCCGTCATGCTCGTGCTCAATAAGGCCGACACCGAGAAGCAGGAACTGAACCTCGGTGAGTTCGCAGAGCTGGGATTTTCGGATTACGTCTTCACATCGGCGGCTCACGGTCGAGGTTTTGCTCAGTTGGCCGACAAGCTGAACCGTCAGCTCAAATCTCTCGGGGCTACCCCCGTGAAGGCCGAGGCTGAGCCCGATGCCGCGCCCGGTGAAGAGCCTGACCGCGAGGAAGTAACGGCTGACAGCCCCATCCGCGTGGCCATTGTCGGTCGCCCGAATGCCGGAAAATCATCGCTGGTGAACGCCATTCTCAATGACAAGCGCACCATTGTTTCCGATGTCGCCGGTACCACGCGCGATGCCATTGACATCCCCTACACCCGTGATGAGCAGAAATATGTGCTCATCGACACCGCCGGCATGCGCCCCCGCTCCAAGCGCGACACCTCGGTGGAGGTATTCTCTGCCATGCGTAGTGAGAAGGCCATTCGTCGCTCCGACATTTGCCTGCTGGTGATTGATATGTCTGCGGGTGTGACCCAGCAGGACCGTCGCATCGCTTCCATCATAGCCAAGGAAAGCAAGCCCTGCATCATCATCGTCAACAAGTTTGACCTGTACTGTGCCGAGGCTCCCCTCTCGGCTCGCAAGGATGCCGTGAAGGAGCATATTAAGGAAAATCTGTTCTTCCTGGATTATGCGCCCATTGCCATAGTCTCCGCCAAGTTGGGCGAAGGTATGCCCTCTATCTTTAAGTCGATTGCCCGCGTGCAGCAGGAGGCCCTCAACATGCCCGGTACGGGTGAGCTTAATCGCCTGTTGCAGCGTGCTATGGAGATGAACCCTCCCGGTCAGCACCGTGTGCTCCGCAAGCGACTTAAACTTTTCTATGCCACCACGGCTGTCAATGAGAAATACACCACCATTCCGGTGCCGACTTATGTGCTCTTTGTGAATGATAAGAGGTTGTTGACGGACAGTTATGCTCAGTACCTTCGCAACACGATTCGCTCGCGCATCAAGGCGGCAGGTGTACCCATCGTGCTCTCTCCGCGCTCCCGCGTGCGCAATTCTGATTGACGGATGTATGTTATCATCGCAGCAGTATTTGTTTTGAGTGCTCTGGTGCTTTTTCAGCATGAAGAGTGGTTCGGGGCGGACTGCCGTCGGCGGCGCTGCGTGGCTTGGTGCCTGGCGGTGTTGTTGTTGATAAGCGGTTTGGCGCTCTGTGTGCTGCTGTGAATGAAATCTTAAAAAGCCTTCCGCGAGTAATCACGGAAGGCTTTTTGAAAACAGGGAAGAGGTGACCGCCTTATCAGCGAGTGTAGCTCGCGGCAATTTCGCAGATGTAAACGAGGTGCAGCGGGTTGTCGGCATCGTACCACTTGGGGGCTACCTCCGAGAAGTCGACAAAGTCTTCTTCACGCATGTGGGCAATCGCCATCTTGCGGCACTCGATGACCAAGTCGGCATCGTCCATAGCTACCAAACCATTCGGGGTTTTTACAGCCGAAAGTGAAGTGGCGGCCATTTTGTCCACATCACGCCCGGAGTTGCGACCGCAGAAGATGAGGTCGTTGCGGTATTTTTCGGGCATGAAAGAGAGTGTGAAGGCCGGTTGAGCATCGATAAAGCCGCGCGTGTGGCGGTTGGGGCGTACGAAAACGAAGGCCACGGGGCGGTTCCACAGGTAACCGAGGCCGCCCCAACTGGCTGTCATGGTGTTGAAGTTGTCGGGCGTACCGGCGGTGATAAGCATCCATTGCTTACCGATAAGCTCGGCGGGGTTTTGTTGCAGGGTGGTGAAGTCGATGGGAGTCATGGCGGTGGTGCTGCTCATTATCAGCAGTAACGGGTGAGCACGTATTGCAGAATACCGCCCGCGCGGAAATATTCCTTCTCAATGGGGGTGTCGATGCGCACGATGAGCGGCAGCTCGAAAGCCGGTTCGCCGGCGGGCTGCACCACGAGGGTGGCGCGGTCACGCGGCTGCAGGTCGTTGCTCAGGCCGGTGATGGAGAAGGTAACATCCTTGAGCCCCTTCACGCGGTCGTAGTCTGCCGGGTCGGCAAAGTTGAGGGGCAGCACTCCCATGCCGATGAGGTTGCTGCGGTGAATGCGCTCGAAGCTCTTGGTTACTACCGCACGCACGCCCAGCAGGTTGGTGCCTTTGGCTGCCCAGTCGCGGCTGGAGCCCATGCCGTAGTCCTCACCGCCGATGATGATGGTGGGCACGCCATCGGCCTTGTAGGCCATGCCGGCATCATAAATGAAGGTGGGGGTGCCGCAGGGGGCGCAGATGGCGGTGTCGGGCTCGCTGACGGTCTGTGAGCCGAAGTAGAGCGTGTAGCCGCCCTCGGTACCCTCGGTGAGCAGGTTCTTGATGCGCACGTTGGCAAAGGTGCCGCGAGCCATGACGAGGTCATTGCCACGGCGGGAGCCGAAGGTGTTGAAGTCGCGCTTTTCCACTCCGTTAGCGGCGAGGAACTGCCCGGCAGGGCCGGTGGGCTTGATGGCACCGGCCGGGGAGATGTGGTCGGTGGTTACGCAATCGCCGAAGATACCCAGCGGGCGGGCGTTCATGATGTCGGCAATATCGCCCTTGCCGCCGTTCCAGCCCTCGAAGAAGGGCGGGCGGTGAATGTAGGTGCTGGCGGGGTTCCATGCGAAGGTGGCACCTTCGGGAGCGCTTACCTTGCCCCATTCGGGGACGACGTTGGCATAGCAGGCGGCGTAGTCCTCAGGCGTGGCGGCGCAGGCCTGAGCTGCGGCAATCTCTTCACCTGTGGGCCATACATCTTTCAGGTACACGGGGCTACCATCGGCAGCGGTACCCAGCGGCTCCGTTGCCATGTCGATGTTCACGCGCCCGGCCAGCGCAAAGGCGATGACGAGCGGGGGAGACATGAGGAAGTTTGCCTTTACATGGGAGTGGATGCGGGCCTCGAAGTTACGGTTGCCGGAGAGTACGGAGCAGGAGACGAGGTCGTGCTCGGTCACAGCTTGTTCGATGGCGCTGTTGAGCGGGCCGCTGTTGCCGATGCAGGTGGTGCAGCCATAGCCGACGATGGAGAAGCCGATGGCATCGAGCGCGTCGGTCAGGCCGTTATTGGCGAAGTAGCGGGCTGCGATTCGGCTGCCGGGTGCAATGCTGGTCTTGACGTAGGCGGGTACCTTCATGCCGAGGGCGGCGGCCTTTTTGGCCAGCAGGCCGGCAGCGAGCATGAGGCTGTCGTTGCTGGTGTTGGTGCAACTGGTGATGGCGGCTACGAGGATGGAGCCGTCACTCAGGGCAACATTATGTGTGGTATCGGCATCGGGGTTGCCGGCATCGCCCTTCATGGAAACGGGCACGGGGGTGGTGTTTTGCGGGTGGCCGTAGGTGCTCTCGCAGATGTCGGCAAAGCTCTTCTTGAGCTCTGTGAGGGGGATGCGATCCTGCGGGCGCTTGGGACCTGCAACGGCGGGTACGATGGTGGCGAGGTCGAGTTCCAGCACGGTGCTGTAATCGATGTCACCGGCCATGGGCATGCCGAATATTCCCTGAGCTTTGTAGTAGTTCTCGTAGGTGACGACCTGCTCTTCGCTGCGGCCGGTGGCGCGCAGGTAAGCTGAGGAGGTGCTGTCGATGGGGAAGAAGCCCATGGTGGCACCATACTCAGGAGCCATGTTGGCTACGGTGGCTCGGTCGGGCAGTGACAGGCCGGCAGCACCCTCGCCGAAGAACTCGACAAATTTGCCAACCACACCGTGCTTGCGCAGCATTTGAGTGACGTGCAGGGCAAGGTCGGTGGCGGTCACGCCTTCCTGTAATTTGCCGCTCAGGTGTACACCCACAACCTCGGGGACGAGGAAGGTGACGGGCTGGCCGAGCATGCCGGCCTCGGCCTCGATACCGCCTACACCCCATGCGACAATTCCCAGGCCGTTAATCATGGTGGTGTGGGAGTCGGTGCCGACGAGTGTGTCGGGGTAGTACACACCGTTCTGCTCCATCACGCCGCGGGCGAGATATTCGAGGTTAACCTGGTGGACAATACCCGTGCTGGGAGGGACAACGGAGAAGGTTTTGAAAGCTTGCTGACCCCATTTCAGGAATTCGTAGCGCTCGGCGTTGCGTTCAAACTCGCGGGTGAGGTTTTTTTGGTATGCAGCGGGGAACCCGGCCCAGTCCACCTGAACGGAGTGGTCGACTACGAGGTCGACGGGAACGAGGGGCTCCATCTTGGCAGGGTCGGCACCGAGGTCCTGAACGGCGGCACGCATGGCGGCAAGGTCAACCAGCAGCGGCACGCCCGTGAGGTCCTGCAGGATGATGCGGGCTACGGTGAAGGGGATTTCGTAGCTGCCGGGATTGGCGGCGTTCCATGCTGCCAGATTTTTAACGTCCTGTTCGGTGACTTTCAGGCCATCGCAGTTGCGCAGCAAACTTTCCAGTACAATGCGGAGGGAGACCGGCATACGGCTGATGCCGTTAAAGCCTTGTTCCGCCAATGCGGGTAGTGAGTAGTACTTACCTTCCGCTCCTGCGCCTGTTGTGAATGTGCGTACCGTGTTCATGGTGCTTTGTGATTAAAATGCTGATACGCGCACAAGTATACTCCTTTCTTTCCTGATTGCAAGCAGAAAAGACGCAGTGAGAGTCTTTTATGAAATTTTTGACGTGCGCGGAGCCTTGCAGGCGGAAGAAATGTTCAGATTTCTTCCGCTACATCATCGTCACTGAAGAGCGGGGTTTCGGCGTCGGGGTCTACGGCGATGTCGTCCTCCTGCAACTCGGTGTCATCGGGGTCTTCGGCCAATTCATCATCGGCCCCCGGAGCTTGCAGGACGGCGTGGCGGGTACAGAAGCCGCGCGGCTTGGTGAAGTCCGCCATGGTTTCGGTATAGGCGGTGTGCTTGTATTCACAGCCGGAGTGAGCAAGTGCTCCGCTCTCGCGGCACAGGCGCATGCCCTTGCTGCGCATGCCGGCTGCTGTCAGGCGAATGGGGCCCATGTGGTAGCCGAGTTTTTCGGCCTGTTGCATAGCACCCACCCAGATGGGTAGGGCCAGGGTGCCGCCGTAGGCTTTGTCGGTGATGGTGACGGGACGGTCAAAGCCCACCCAGACGGCGGCGGTGAGGTCGGAGGTGAAGCCGCAGAACCAAGCGTTGCGGTAGGCGTTGGTCGTACCGGTTTTGCCGCCTGCGGGGTGTTTGAAGCCGAGGCGTTGCATGCTGCCGGCGGTGCCTCCCGGCTTGGTGATTTGCTGCAGGATGTTGGAGGTGGCGTTGGCGGTGCGTTGGCTGTAGATGCGGCGGATGGTGTTGGGGTTGTGCCAGATGAGGCGGCCTGCGGCATCCGTTATGCTCTCAATGATGTAGGGAGTGGGGCGCACGCCGCCGTTGGCAAAGGCGGTGTAGGCACCGGCTATTTCGAGGGGCGAGGCCTCCCATGTGCCCAGATAGATGGTGGGGCCGGGCTTGCGCGGCGGTTGTGGGAAGCCGCTCATGAGCGCGGTGTTGATGACGTTTTCCAGTCCTGCGCGTGCACCCACTCGCACGGACATGGTGTTGCGGCTCTTGAGCAGGCCCCAGCCGGCGGGATGGTTGCCGGTGAAGCGGCCGTCCGAGTTGCGGGGGCTCCAGCGGCGGGCTCCGGGGATTTCTCCGGGCTGCAGACGGGCGTCGGATATCATGCTGTTGGGGCTGCCGCCGCGCTCAAAATAGGTGGAGTAGACGATGGGTTTGAAGAGGGAGCCGACCTGACGGCGACTTTGCAGAGCGCGGTTGAGGGGCGATTCGGTGCTGTCGCGCCCGCCGACGACGGAGAGGAGGGCTCCGGTGGCATTGTCGATGACCACGCAGGCGGCCTGAACATATTTGGGGGCGGGGCGGATGGCACCGGGTTTGAGATTTTTGATGAGTGCCTGATATTGGGCTCGGGTTTGGTGCGGGTAGTTACGCCGACTTTCGAGCATGTTGACCAGTCGTGTGTCGATTTCTTTCATCACGCCGTCCTGCAGGTCGACATCGAGGGTGGTGCGTACTACCAGACCGCCGGCGAACACGGCTTCGTCCTTCAGGCGTTCCTCGCGAGTGTCGAGCATTTCGAGGATGTGGTCTACTTCGCTGCGGATGAGGTCGAGGGCGTAGTTGTCGATGCCGCGGCGCTCAGGCTTGTCGGTGATGATTGGCTCGGCAAGGGCTGCCTCGTACTGGTTGCGGGTAATTTTGTCGTGCTCGACGAGAAGTTTGAGTACTTTATCGCGCTGAATTTTGGCGGAGGAGGCACTACGGTAGGGGGAGAATTCGTTGGGACTGCATACGATGCCGGCCAGCATGGCGGCCTCGCCGATGGTGAGGTCGCGCGGTTCTTTGGAGAAGTAGCCGTTAGCTGCCTGTTTGAGACCGAGGAAGGTGTGCCCCCAGAATACGCGGTTGATGTAGCAGGTCAGGATGGTCTTTTTGTCGTAGGTTGCCTCGATGCGGCGTGCCAGTGCCATTTCGGTGAACTTGGCATCGAAGTTGCGGGTGCGGTGGTTGTAGGTGTTTTTGGCCAACTGCATGGTCAGGGTGGAGCCGCCCTGCGTGGTGCGGCCGTGTTTGAACACCTGACCAACGGCGCGGAGCATGCCGCGGGGATCGATGCCGCCGTGGCTCCAGAAGGAGCGGTCTTCCTGCATGATGAGTGCATCGATAAAGTATTGCGGTACTTCGCTCTCGAGGTCGGATATGCTGCGGCGGTTTTCACCATGCAGGGTGCCGATTTCGTTCCCCTTGCGATCCAGTACAATGGTGCGCTCCGGCATGCGCATGACCTGCGTGAGGTCGTAGCGCCCGGATTTGATGGCGTAGAAGGTGATGAGGATGAGTGCCAGTATGCTGCCGACAAAGGCTCCGCTGATGAGCAGACGCAGGCTCCATTTCAGGATGGTTGGCAGCTTGCGCGTGAGGAAGGCTATCATGCGGAAGGGGAAAAAGAGCCAGGTGGAGATGCCTTTCCATACGCTCATTCCCTTTTTGGGCGGGGCTTTCAGTTCGGCCCAGGGGTTGGGGGTGTTGTCGGTTGTCGCGGGTTTGTCGCTGTTGTACTTGCGGTAGTCGCGTCGGGGGCCGGGGGTGCCGAAGGCACTGCCGGGCGACAGGAGAGGGTCTTCTGTCTCGACGTAGCCCGGCATGGGGGGAGGGGTGTGAGATGTGCGGCGTGCGGTGCTGCTTTGCCTGTTTTGGTAGGCGGGTTGACTGTTCACCTGTACCTGATGAGAGGGGGTGTGCTCGCTGATGAGTTGCTCTTCTTCTTCCGGGAGGATGGTTTGTACTCTTTTACGGGGGGCAGCCTGTCCGTACGCAGCTCCGCTGCCTCGTGATGACGGGTCACGGGGCGTGGCGGAACCGGATTTGTAACGTGCACACATTTTGTTAAGCAAAGTTTATCATATTTTTTTTGCTAAGGCAAGTATTAGCATGAATATGCCAGGGCAAACGCATTTCGATGTCGGGATTTCTTATTGACTTTCCGCTGTT
>JAUNRC010000099.1 GCA_030535875.1 Akkermansia sp.
ATAACAAAAGAGCATACAGGCGAACATAAAAAACGCTTGCAAAATGCCCCGGAATGCGCTAACCTTGCTCACCTCTCTGACACGACCTACATCATTTATGAAGCACGTTCACTTCCTCGGCATCTGTGGTACCGCGATGGGTGCAGTGGCCTCCGCCATGGCCCGCAAAGGTTATACCGTTACCGGCACAGATGCCAACGTCTACCCACCCATGTCAACTTTCCTTGAAAGTGAGGGCATTACCATTTTCCAAGGCTACAAACCCGAGAACATCCCGGCAGAGGCCGATATGATAGTCATCGGCAACGCCATGAGCCGCGGCAACGTGGAAGTGGAGGCGGTATTGGAGCGCAACCTGCGCTATATGAGTCTGCCGGAGACAATGAAAGAGTACTTCCTGTGGGGCCGTCACAACTATGTCGTCACCGGCACACACGGCAAAACGACCACCACGAGCATGTTGGCCTGGCTGATGGAGGCCAACGGACTCAACCCGAGCTTCATGATTGGCGGAATAGCCCGCAATCTGGGGCGCGGCGGCCGTTTTACAGACTCCGACTACTGCGTACTGGAAGGCGATGAGTACGACACAGCCTTCTTCGACAAGCGCTCCAAGTTCCTGCACTACCTGCCCGAGGTGGTCATCATCAACAATATCGAGATGGACCACGCCGACATCTACGCGAATGTCGAGGAGGTTAAACTCTCATTCAAACGACTGCTGCGCGTCGTCCCCCGCACGGGCGTGGTGTTCATCAATGCCGACTGCCCCAACTGCGCCGACGTGAGGGCACATGCGGCAGAGGAACTCAAAATGGTGAAGATAGTCAGCGTAGGCATGGGCGAGAGCGCCGACCTTCGCATCACCGACATTGAGCACCGCACCGACGGCAGCTCCTTCACGCTGGAGGGCGAGACTTACAGCATCCCCATGATTGGTGACTTCAACATTCGCAACGCCGCCATGGCCGCCTGCGCTGCCCGCAATGCCGGACTGACACCCGATCAGATTCGCAGCGCATTCCTCAGCTTCGAAGGCGTAGCGCGCCGTCAGGAAATTCGCGGCACCGTCAACGAAGTCACCGTTGTCGATGACTTTGCGCACCACCCCACAGCCATACGTCAGGCAGTAGAGGGCTTGCGCCAGCGTTTCCCCAAGAGCCGCCTGTGGGTACTGTTCGACCCGCGCAGCAACACCACCATCCGCAACCTGTTCCAGAACGAACTGGCAGAGGCTCTGTCAACGGCCGACTTTGCGGTCATTTCCCCCGTGGAGAACCACAAGCGCCTGCGCCCTGAGGACCGACTGAACGAAGAGCAGTTGTGCGCGGACATCAACAACAAGGGCACGGAGTGCTACCTCGGCAGCAGTGTGGATGACATCGTGGCTCACGTTGTCACGCATGTACACCCCGGCGACGTTCTGCTGGTCATGAGCAACGGCGGGTTCGGCGGCATCCACAGCAAGCTGCTCAGCGCTCTGGCTCAGTAAAAGCAGCCCCTGCAACACCCCATCTCAATCAAAAGCCCCGTTGGACACACAACGGAGCTTTTCTCATTATTCATTCTTCGGCTTTTTACCATCGGAGCGCGGCAAGAGTGCCTTCAATTCACCAATCGCAGCAAGGACCTTATTATTGGTTCGCCTGATATGCAGGAGGCAGCATACCACCACCAGAGTCACTATGGTCAGATAAATGATTACCCCCCAACACAAGGCATGCAATGAATAGATTGCAGCGGCAATTTGCGGGTCCTGCAACACGCGACCCACTATCTTATCGCCCACCTCACGGGCGTACGCACGACCTTCTTCCTTATATTGCTCCTTGTACTCGTCAATCAGCACATCAACCGCGCTTTTTACCGCCCCGGCAAGCACCTCGGAGAGAGGGCGCTGCCCCAAACCTCCAACCGTCCCGGTCACAAGATTTCCCAACATGTCACGACCTCGGTCACGCCAAGTGCGAGGAGCGCCTTCCACATCGTCTTGCTCACCCGCCATTGCGGCAGCCTCGGCAGGCTGCGCAGCCGACTCAGCTTCTGCCTGCACAGTTCCCTCCTGCTCTACTGAGCGCTCATCCTGAACACCTTGCAAGACATTCACCCCTATACCCAACAAGGCATCTATAAGTTTATCGGCATCCTTAGAGGCATGAGCAACAGGCATGAAGCTCAACAAAAGGAGCAATACAGACAAAAATCTCTTCATGTGCTCAGCATAGCAGCTCATGAAGAGATTGACAAGTCAAAAGCTCATCCCCCCGACCACTCCGCGGCACTTATGCAGCAGGAGCAGACGGGATCTCCTGCGCAGGAGTAGCCGCCTCCGCAGGAGCAGAAGTCGCAGGAACATTCGGCACACCGGGAGCAGCAGGCGCAGACGGCACAGCAGGAGCAGCCGGAGCGGTTTTCACAGAAGCCGGGGTCGTCTTTACCGGAGCAAGCGGCACACGATTGGTACAGCCTTCGTAAGCCGCCGGAAAGAATGCCTTAGCAGGCTTATCAGCCGCGGCAATAGCGGCACGCGTGGCAGCCACTCCGGCTACATCATCGAAGTTCACCGCACGTCGGAAAATCTCATGATTCGTGCCGAAAACCATGTAACGATGTACCTGATAAAGCGGCTCTTCGCAGCCGACTTTCTTTTCAATCACAGTAAAGGCAGCCTTGTACTGCGCCTTGCCGAGAGTCTCGTGCATGGGCGGCGTATTGTAACCGCCCGGGTAACAATAAGTGGAGCAATTTCCGAACATCTCACGCAACTTTGCACGCGAATCCACCAGTTCCTTCTGCAACTGAGCGGCATACTGAGGAGAGTTCTGCTTGTAGCGCTTCCATTTGCTGGGATATAGATGATTGGAGGAGTGACTGCCAATGGTGGCACCATGAGCCATCATCTCACGGATTTGCTCCGAGGTCATCGAATCGCCTTTAACATTGATGTAACGAGTGTACAAGTACAGAGTAAAGGGGAAACCATAGGCCTTGAGTACCGGGAATGCCTCGGCATACACACTCTTCCACCCATCATCAATCGTGATAAGAACGCAGCGCTCCGGCAGACGACGCGTACCACAGCGCCACTCCAAAAAGTCCTGCATGGAAATGACGCTGATGGAGGAATCTTTCAGGAACTGCATCTGACGACAAAAATCAGCCGTGCTCATGCGCATTTCGGTGCACGGGCGTGTCTTGCTGAAATTGTGGTAACCCAACACGGCCACGCGTGTTTTCTCGCGAGGAACGAGAGGTTGCGCAAAGGAGGAAGTCACCCAATCACCATCGGCACTTCTCTTGCCGAGATTACCCACAAGAGCTTCCACCTCGGGGTATTCCTCAACAGCGGGTGCGGAGGCGGATTCTGTTTGAGGTGCAGGAGCGGGCTC
>JAUNRC010000049.1 GCA_030535875.1 Akkermansia sp.
TAGACTAAGGATCTAGTGGGGCGACCTGTACGGGTTCGAGTCCCGTCTCGAGTATGAAAAGGCCGACAGTTTACGGACTGTCGGCCTTTCAATTTTCCCCGACAAAAACAATCCCCCCCGCACCGAACAGCCGTTCTCATTTTTCTTACTTAGAACTCAAAAAGATTGCAATTTGTCCGATATGGTGTATACTACCCGCGCATGCTTACCATCAAAAAACTGACGAAGGCACACGCGGGACGTACCCTGTTCTACGAGACGGAACTCATCGTGAACTGGGGCGAGCGCATCGCATTGGTCGGGCCGAACGGCGCGGGCAAGTCCACACTCTTCCGCATGATTTTGGGGGAAGACAGCCCGGATGAAGGTCAGATTGTGATGGATGAATACGGCGTAGTGGGTTATCTGCCGCAGGAAGCCGGCGACCCGAGCGACCGCACCGTGCTCGAAATTGCCATGAGCATAAGCCCGGAAATGGGTAAGGCCATCCGCACCCTGCGCGAATGCGATGCCAAGGGCGACAACACCAGCGACGACTACGCCCACGCCATGGACGTCTTTATCGCCAACAACGGCTACCAAATTGAGCCCAAAGCCAAACGGATACTGAAAGGACTGGCCTTTAAGGACGAAGACTTCCACCGCCCGGCCCGCGAGATGAGCGGCGGCTGGGTCATGCGCGCTCACTTGGCCCAACTGCTGGTAGCCGAGCCGGACCTGCTCATGCTCGACGAGCCCACCAACCATCTGGACCTCATGAGCCTGCTGTGGCTGCGCCGCTACCTGATGAACTACCCGGGTGCCATCTTCATGATATCGCACGACCGCGACTTCATGGATGAGCTGGTAGAGACCGTCTACGATATCGAAAATCAGGAACTGGTACGCTACACCGGCAACTACACCAAGTTCCTCGAGCTCAAGGAGCAACGCTATGAGCTCCTCATGGCGGCATGGCGCAATCAGCAGCGCGAAATCGCCCACATGGAGTTCTTCATCGAGCGCTTCCGTTCCGTGGCCTCCAAGGCAGCCCAGGTGCAGAGCCGCATCAAGCAACTGGAAAAAATCCGCCGCATCGAGAAACCGCGTCAGGCCCGCCGCGTGTTCAAATTCATCTTCCCGCAACCGCCGCGCGCCATGCAGCGTGTACTGGAACTGGAGAAAGTCGGGCAGAGCTACGGCGATAAGCGCATATACAAGAACCTCGACCTGCTCATTGAGCGCGGGGACCGCATCGTACTCGTCGGTCCGAACGGTGCCGGCAAGTCCACCCTGCTCAAGATATTGGCCGGGGTAGTCCCCATCGATGAAGGCAAGAGGACGTTAGGCACAACAACCCGCATCGGCTACTTCTCGCAGATGCGCTCCGAAAACCTCACACCCAACTTCACCGTACTGGAGGAAATCATGAATGCCGACCCCGAGCTGCGCGAGGAAGAGGCACGTGCCGTGCTGGGCTCCTTCATGTTCCGCAAGTTGGACTGCGAAAAACGCGTCGAGGTCCTCAGCGGCGGTGAGAAGTCGCGCCTGAGTCTGGTAAAGTTCCTGGTGAACCCGCCCAACCTGCTACTGATGGACGAACCGACCACCCACCTGGACATCATGAGTGTGGAGGCTCTCTCGCAGGCACTCAAGCGCTATGAGGGTACACTGGTGTTCATCTCGCACGATGTTCACTTCATCCGTGCACTGGCCGAAAAAACCCTGCACATATCCCACGGCACCGTTACCCCTTACGCCGGCGGCTATGACTACTACTTGGAGAAGTCCGGCCTCCTGGACAACCCGGATGCCATGAATATGTAATCCGTCCCGAGCCCCTCACACCGGCAAAAACACACTTCCTCCCCCGTCCGCCAACCGGACGGGGGATTTTTCACATCTTTTTACAAGCGGGAAGAGAAGTAAATCTTGTCAAGTCCGGCAGAATGTAGTATGCTATCAGTTAGCACGAGCCCGGCGGAAATTGCGGGAAAACGGTACGCATGCACGCAGGTGCCCGTTGCGGAAGATAACCAAAACAAGCCATGACTAAATCAGCTAAGATTACTCTGATAAAGTTGCTCATCGTGCTGCTGCTCAGCGGCAGCATGCTCCTGCTCCCGTTCGAGGAATGGGGTGTGCCGATTAACACCGTACAGTCCCGTGTGATTGCATTGTTCGTATTTGCCGCTCTCATGTGGATTTTGGAGGTTATTCCGATTTGGACGACCTCGGTGCTGGTCATCACGATTACCCTGTTGGGCATGTCGAACCAATCTCTCACTTTCCTGCAAACCGAGCGTTACAACGTTGATGCCGTGAAGGCCATTGTGGCCGATGCCTACGGACCTGCTGCCAATGCCGACACCGTAAAGGCCACGCAGGAAACCGTACTCAGCGAGCTCAAGAAGACCCCCACCCTCTCTCCTGACTTCGTGCGCACCACCATCAACAACACCATCCTCGCCCCCGTCATGCAGGGCAAGGCAGATGAGGCAGCCAAGGCCGAACTCAAGGCCGCCGCAAGCAAGCTCTATGATGGTGAACTCAATCAGAAAATCAAAGACCTCAAGCTCACCAGCGTAGCTAAGCAGAAGAGCATCTTCGGCACCTTCGCCGACCCCATCATCATCCTCTTCCTCGGTGGCTTCTTCCTGGCCGATGCCGCCACGAAGTACCGCCTCGACATCAACCTGGCCCGCGTACTGCTCAAGCCCTTCGGCACCGATCCCAAGTACGTGCTGCTGGGTCTCATGAGCGTAACAGCCATCTTCTCGATGTTCATGAGCAACACGGCCACCGCCGCCATGATGCTCGCCCTGCTCTCCCCGGTGCTGGCTCTCTTCAAGCCGGAAGATCGCGGTCGTGCGGCATTCGCCCTCTGCATTCCCATCGGTGCCAACGTAGGTGGCATCGGTACCCCCATCGGCACGCCGCCGAACGCCATTGCTCTGAAGTACATGCAGGATTTGGGGCTGGATGTCACCTTCGGCAAGTGGATGATGTTCGGTATTCCCTTCGTGATTGTCATGCTGCTGGTAGCCTGGCTCCTGCTGATTAAGATGTTCCCCATCAGCCAGAAGAGCCTCGACCTCTCCCGTGAGCTCAAGGGCAAGTTCCTGACCACGCCCAAGGCCATCATCGTCTACATCACCTTCATCGTCACCATCCTGATGTGGGTCATTCCCAAGCAATACCACGGTCTGGACTCCAACTCCGTTGCCATCATCCCCATCGTGGTGTTCTCCGTCACCGGTGTTATCACCAAGAAGGACCTGCGCGGCATGGCTTGGGACGTGCTCTGGCTGGTAGCCGGCGGCTTCGCCCTCGGTGTGGCCCTCAGCGAGACCAACCTCGCCAAGGATATGATCAATGCCATTCCCTTCGGTGAGTGGAACGCCGTTGCCCTGCTCATCGGCGCAAGCTGCATCTGCCTGTTCATGGCCACCTTCATGAGCCACACAGCCACTGCCGCCCTGCTCGTTCCCATCTTGGGTGGTGTGGCAGGAGCCATGATGGCAGCCGGCTCGATGGACACCCCGGGTGCCGTGGCTCTGCTGGTTACCGTAGCCTTCGCCTCGTCCCTCGGTATGGCTCTTCCCATCTCCACCCCGCCCAATGCCATGGCCTATGCCACCGGTCACGTTGAGCAGAAGGGTATGGCCGTCTCCGGCACCATCCTCTGCCTGCTGGGTCTGGCTATCACCATCGCTATGATGGTAGGTCTGGGTGCCATCGGCTTCTTCGGATAAGCTGACTACATCACCGCACTCCCTCTCATTTCTGCAATGAGCGTCCTGCTGCCACTTCCGGAACATATTCTCGAGCCGCTGGAGAGACTCAACAAAGTCTACTTCAGCGACGCGGGGAGAACCATCGACTTCACCACCGGCGAAGTCATCGTGGAGCAGGACGAGGAGTGCCATCGTCTCTACTTGGTGCTCGAGGGCTCACTCGTAGCCTATCGACAGGCTGAAAGTGTGCCCGGCACCGAATTGCCGGCAGAAGTTGCCACACGCAAGCACGAAGTATTCCGCGCCGGCCCCGGCTCGTACGTCTGCGTGCAGGCTTTCTTCTCGCGAGCCTACCGCAGCTCCAACGAAATCGTCGCCC
The DNA here is from genome assembly GCA_030535875.1 of Akkermansia sp. GTDB lineage: Bacteria > Verrucomicrobiota > Verrucomicrobiia > Verrucomicrobiales > Akkermansiaceae > Akkermansia. The sequence goes on from JAUNRC010000049.1 coordinate 4,096, forward strand.
TGACCGATACCAAGCTGGCCTATGTGGACGACAAGACTGCTGCGGTGGAACCGGAACTGTACGGCAGCTTTGAGCACCAGTTCATCCCGGTGCTCATCCACGAGCTGGCTGCGCGCAACATGCGCATCTTCACCAATGTCGCCGCCAAGGAAGAAGCCCGGCGACTTCTGAACCGCGCTGAAATGGCAGCCACGCTCGGCCAGCTCTCCGCCGGCATCGCCCACGAACTCAACAACGCCGTCGGGGTGATTACCCGCCGCACTGAGTTCGTAGCCGAGCACCTCGAAAAGTTCCTCGCGGAAGACAACAAATACAACTCTCAGCTCTTCCGCTTCGGTTATGAGGACACCTCATTCACCGCAGCCAGCGAACTGAGAGCTATCGCCCGTAAATGGGAGCGCGAGCTCAACATGCCGCAACCCGCCGCCAAGGTTCTTGCCCACATCGTGCCGGACACCAAGACCCTCGTCAAGTACGGTCCCGATTTCGTAAAGCATGTTCGCAACAACTACAGCTTCTGGGAACTGGGGCACGACATGCGCGACCTTCAGGTGGCAGCCAAGCACGCCACGGGCATCGTCCGCGCCGTCAAATTACTCGGCGGCGGCAACTCCACCCGTCAGGAGGGAGTAGATGTGCGGGAAAGCGTGAACGATGCCATGAACCTGCTCACCAACAAGCTCAAACATATCACGGTCGAGACGCGGCTGGACCCCTGCCCGCCCATCACCGCTGACCTGACTGAACTGGTGCAGATTTGGACCAACATCATCAACAATGCGTACGATGCCATGCACCAGGCCAACACGCCGGCACCCACTGTACGCATAGCCACAGGCACTCTGAGAACGGCAGGTCATGACCTGCTGCCCACGGAATATGTCTGCGTGAGCATCTCCAACAATGGTCCGCCCATTCCCGAGGAGATTCACGAAAAAATCTTCAACCCGAACTTCACCACCAAAAAGCTCGGATTGGACTTCGGCCTGGGACTGGGACTGGCAATTGTCCGCCGTCTGGTGGACAGCTACAACGGCTCCATCGGGCTGACCAGCAACGAAACAGAAACAACCTTCACCATTAACCTTCCAACCACTCAAATCCATGGAAACAATTAACATCATTTGCGTAGACGACCAGCAGGAAGTGCTGGACTCCGTCATGAGAGACCTTCGCCCCCTCACCCCGCTCATCCGTCTGGAAGAGGCCTCGGGCGTGGAGGACTGCCTGAGCCTGATGGACCAGATTGACTCTGACGGCGACCTCGTCGGCATCGTCATCTCCGATCAGGTCATGCCCGAAGCCAACGGCACGGAACTTCTGGCCAAGGTTGCCTCGGACCGCCGCTTTGCCAAGACCCGCAAGATTCTGCTCACCGGTCAGGCCACCCATGCCGACACGATTAACGCCATCAACGACGGCCACATCGACAACTACATCGAAAAGCCCTGGCAACAGGAAAAACTGCTTGCAATCGTAAAGAAACTCCTCACCCTCTACGTGCTGGATGCCGGTCTGGACCACACCGAGTACATGAGCGTGCTCGACCAGCCCACCCTCTTTGCCAAGCTCCGCTAAGCTCAATCATGAAATCACTTATCTTCTCCGTAGCCGCCCTGGCTGCCATGCCCGTTCTGGCAGGCGAGGCCGTTACGCCGCCGCCCGCCGAGGACTGGACCGATGCCGTCAAGCGCGCCCTCGTGCTCTATGAGAACGAAGATACTTTCGTGCAGAAAGTCAGTCTGGCTTTCCGCCAGCAGTGGCAAATGGCTGTTGTACAGCCCAACGGCAGCAACGGTCTGCACCTCAAGGATGGCGCCAGTCCCTACAACTGCGAGTTCCGCCGCAGTTGGCTGGGCGTGAACGTCGACATGAAGACCGGCACCCGATTCCATACCTACATGCGGTTCGGCGGTCTGCCCATCCGCGAGACCTACTCCGGCGGTCGCACCAAGCGCAACTTCTCCTACACGGACCTCTACGACATCTACATCAGCCAGAAAATCGGTGACAAGGGGCTAACCCTGCGCGCCGGTAAATTCGCACACAAGTTCACAAGCGACCTGCGCGAGTCGAATGCCGAAATTGAGGCCATCGAGCGCTCCCTCATCTGCAACCAGTTCGGACTGGACACCAACTGGGGTGTGGAATTGGAATACAAGCCCGACAAAGCCAATCAGCTCTTCGTTCAGCTCTTTGCCAATGACCGCGCCAGCGCCAGCAAGAGCCTGTCGCACACCGACTGCTACCGCGACGGTCGCGGTCTGAAGGGTGAGTTCGGCTGGGAGGATAAGTGCTTCATCATCATCGGCGGCACTCACAAGTTCAATGTGACGGAGCATGGCTACCATGCCATCTCCGCTGAGTACCTGCACGACTTTAACAACGCCTACCACGGCCGCCGCAAGCCCGGTGCCAACAACTACGGCGCAGGGTTTAAGGATGCCATCTCCATCGGCTACGAGTACAAAAAGGACAAGCTGACCTTCACGACGAACCTTGTGGCTGCCTTCGAGCAACAGACAGGTAACGGCAGCAACAACATCGGCCTGCAGCTCCAGCCGGTCTACGCCCTTACCCCGCAGGTGGACCTCGTATTCCGCTATGTCGGCATGATGGGTGACGGTGCCTGTAAACTCGGCGGCGACCGCTACATCTGCACGCAAACGACCACTCCGGCCTGGGTTGACAGCCTGCACACGTTCTACTTCGGCGTAGACCTTTATGCCTCGCCCAAGAACAAGCACGCCGCTAAGCTCATGTTCGGTGCCGAGTACACCACCGCCCGCAAAGGTGGCTCCGATTGCTACAATGGCTGGGAGTTCAGCACGGCTGTGCGTGTGAACTTCTGACGGCGTACGCCCGCTTCCCCCCTCAACACCTGCTGCACTGACATGCGGCAGGTGTTTTTTTATGTCCGAAACTTCAGGACTTCTCCATGGCTGCCAGCAGCTCGGCCCTCCCTGCCGGAAGGTGGCGGAAGTGCTGCTGCAAGGCCGCATGTGCAGGCATGGCCGGGGTGTAAATACCATGCAGGCTTGCCAAGCGCTTTTCAAAATGCTCCAATATGGCTCGGCGCGGAGCATTGGCCGCAACATAATCAAGCGCCCCGGCCATCAGGCGGTGCCACTCCTCACCGGGCGATGATGGCTCGACAGTAGCGAGCAGCAGGTTCGTCATGTAGCTACTCAGGCGCAACTTCGTCAGGCTGCTGCGCAGGCCCAAACGCGGATTGAGCAGCTCCGCACTGTTCAGGGTGGCAAGGTCACCCCGGGCAGGCTCGGTAAACACCAGCTCACACTCATGAAAAAGATCCAGTCGGCCCGTGAAATCACTTCCGGGCTTGCGCGCATGGCGAGCAGCCGTTCGCAGCACGCCGTGCTCTGAGGTACACCAGGTCACAATCAGCCCGTAATCCCCCAAGGGACTGAGCCTGAGTATGCACCCCTCCTCACGGTTTTTCATGCACGGAGGAAGACTGATTTTCGAGAGAATATTTATCCGACACTCCCGAAAAAGTCATAGCCTGCTTATAGTTCACAAGCATGCCCACGCCGGAATAGATGCTGTCGGCAACATTCAGGCTCTTCATGGCCTCGCGGCGGTTCCCCTCTATCAAGGCAAAGACGGCCTCGCAGTAGTAGTACAGGGGCGAATCATCAATGGGACTGATATGCTTAACAAGCTCACGAGCCTCATCTATGCGCTCCTGCATGACCCGGCACAGGAACTTACGGAACAACAGACTGTGCGTCAGCCCTTCCATCTTCTTGTAGCGAATGCTCTCCATCAGAGCATCCGTCACCTCTATGCACTTGTCATACTCACCCTTACCGAGGTAAAGCAGCGAATAATTAAGCTGCAACACCGAGTCGCTCGGCGACTGAGCCTTCACCTGCTCTAACAAAGGAAGAGCCTCGTCAAATCGCTTCTGCGCAATGAGGGCACTGGCGCGAAGATTCCAGACATGAGGATTTTTGCGAGTGTAAAGTTCGCAGGTGTTGAGATGAGCGATGCAATCGACCATATAACCCTTGGCGTAGGCTTTCTTAGCTGCGGCAAAGGCACCGGTATATATCTGCCGACTGCGCTGAGGGAGGTTCGAAAGCTCTACCAACCAATCAGGGATAGTTTCTTCTTGCTTCTCATCATCAGACGAGAAATCCGGGGCTGTATAATCCTGTGCAATCAGAGGCAAGGCACACCACGCGGCCACCATGATTGCCAATATCGGTCGAAACTTCATAATAAACTGAGACGATGTTGAATCTTCTGAGCAATAGCTGTCGCCGTTAAGCCATGCTTGGCTCGCAATTGAGAAAGAGAACCATGCTCGACGAAAACATCTCCCCAACCGATGCGCAGCACGGGGGTGGCACAGCAGGCATCGCCGAGCAATTCCTGCACGGCACTACCGAAGCCACCGGTCACACAATGGTCCTCCAATGTAACAATCAGGCGGCACTTAGCGGCGTACTCCAGCAGGCATTCCTGATCGAGCGGCTTAATGAACCGAGCATTGATATGAGCACTCTCCACCCCCTGCTCCGCCAGCAGGATGCGAACTTCCGCCGCCAGGCTGTTCATATTGCCCAGAGCGACAAGAGCCACTTGACCGCCCTCAGCCAGCACCTCAGCCTTACCGATAGGGAGCGGTTGCAGCTTGGCCGGCAGGCTCACGCCCTCACCGGTTCCGCGCGGATAACGAATAGCACTCGGGCAATGGTCAATGGTGTTCATCGTCGCGAGCATGTGACCGAGCTCAGCTTCGTCGCGCGGCTGCATCATGATAAGATTGGGTATGCAGCGCAGCATGCTGATATCATACAGGCCATGGTGCGTAGGGCCGTCATCGGGCGACAAACCGGCTCGATCCATACAGAAGCGCACCGGCAGGTTCTGCAGCGCGGCGTCGTGCTGAATCATATCCACACAGCGCTGCATGAAAGTCGAATATATAGCCAAGTACGGCTTAAAACCCTGCGTCGCCAGACCACAAGCGAAAATGGCGGCATGCTCCTCGGCTATACCGACATCATAAAAACGCTTGGGGTGCTGTGCGCGGAAAATATCCAAACGAGTACCACTGGGCATGGCAGCCGTGATGGCGACGATAGATTCATCCTCACGCGCCATACCCGCCAGACTGCTCCCGAACACCTCCGAATACGTCGGCGTAACCGCAGAGGGTGTACTGCCGTTAGCAACATCGTAACGCCCGACCCCATGGAACTTGGTGGGGTTCTGTGCGGCGGGCTCGTAGCCCTTCCCCTTGCGTGTGATAACATGCAGGATAACATGCTCTCTGCTACGGGCGGCTATACGCAGCACCTTCTCCAGCCGCTCGATATCATGGCCGTCAATAGGACCATAATAAGTCAGGCCGAGCTGTTGAAAGAAACTCAGCGGCGTAATCATCCCCCGCGCAGCCGTCAGCAACTTAGAAGCCTGCTCCTTAATTTCACGCCCGGCCAGACGCTCAATGAAGGCCTTGGCACGGTCACGCAGCCAGGTGTAAGTATCCGTCTCCTGCAAGGAGGAGAAATAGCGCGAGAGGGCACCGACGTTCTTATCGATACTCCACTCGTTATCGTTCAGGATGAGAATGAACTTGCGCGTATTGGTCGATATGCTGTTGAGCCCCTCCAACGTGGTACCGCAGGTAAAGGCTCCGTCACCCACGACGGATATCACATTGAAGTCCTCACCGGCCAAATCTCGGGCCGCCGCCATGCCCACACCGGCCGAGAGAGCCGTTCCGGCATGCCCGGCACCGAAGGCATCGTGCTCCGACTCGCTGCGCTTACAGAAGCCGGATATACCTCCGAACTGACGGATGGAGTGCATGCGCTCCGCTCGCCCCGTGAACATCTTGTGTACATAGCACTGGTGAGAGACATCGAAGAGAATTTTATCCTTAGGCGTATCGAACACGCGGTGCAAGGCTATACTCAGTTCCACCACTCCCAAATTGGGTGCAAGGTGTCCGCCGGTCTTCGACAGAGTGTTCACCAGCACCTCACGCACCTCATCGGCCAGCGCAGGCAACTGCTCCGGACTGAGCGCTTTCACGTCTGCCGGAGAATGGATACCGGCCAGCAACGGCGGTAATTTATATGAGTGAGAATCCATCTTCGTTGTCGGTTTTGGTTGTAGGAACAGGCGTCGGCACCTGCTCCGGGGCATCGAGCGTGCGAATTTTCAGCTCCGCCTCATCCAGCAACTTACGTCCGGCGGCAACAAGCCGTCGCCCTTCTTCCACAAGGGCAATGGTCTCCTCCAGACCGGTTTCAGGATTTTCCAAACGAGCGGCAATCTCCTCCAATCGAGCCATCGATTGCTCGAATGTAAGATTTTTTTCTCCGGGACGACGAGGGGACATGAGGTGATGATAAAGTTTAATTAGAGCTCAGGCTGCTGCCGTAGTACATGATTTCTGCACCCAGCAAAGGTACACGATTAGAGAAACGCCCGCGCGAGGAAACTACTTGCCCCATGGGCTGTGAGCGATTGTTACCGCCGACGTTCTCTGCAAAGGCATCTGCCAGAGCGATATTATGGCGGGGCGTAATCTGAAGGATTTTACCCTCCATAGCCAACGGGGCGAAATCACCCATATTGTTGACGATGCCGCTCATGCCGCCGGGGGCTCCCGTAACTTCGGTCGTAATGGCAGAGTGTGACGAGGGAGTAATGAGGAAGCCCTGCACCTTCAACCCGCCATCGACCAGCGCCGGCTCCAAGTAGGTGACAAAATCTTCCACTCGGGTGGGAATCCACATCGCGCGGCGGTTCGCATACCATGCTACCGCCCAGGGCTGGTCCGTTACCACGACATCTTCGGCATTCGTCACATCAACCAGTCCGTTATTCAGTGCGGGCGGGTAATAGGGAGGATAATGAGGGCGGCCCTTATTGCCAAGCCATATTCCCATGTAAATATCGCGCGGCAAGGTCGAGAGGAAAGGTCCGGCCGACACAAGCACCATGAGGAACATCGTCAGGCCGCGCATCTGGTTAAAGCTGGCCCCCTCGTACTGACTACGAGCGAGGAAATTGAACACCAGCGAGATGCCGTAAGCCGTAAAAATCGGGGTGAAAAGCACGGCAAGCTGAGAGCCGTTCATCGGGCTTTCGATGCCGAACAGCGCCATCCCGATGCAGGCAAAAAACCACATACCCAGCACAGCCCACTTCAACGTCTGCACCTCATTGCTGCGATAACGGTTAAAGATAGCCAGGAAGAAGAAGGGCACCACGATGATGGAGCCCATATTGACGTAGAGAGAGCGCAGTTGGCCGAAAGTGTAGCCCAGGAAGTTCATGACAAAGCCTGTGCTCTGAAGCGGGGCGTTGTTAAGGTCGGCGGCGCGCTGTGCCATTTCCTCACCGCCGCCGAAGCTGTTGTAAAGTCCCAGCATGGCATTGCCCAGCACACTTCCCAGCTCCAGTTGATTACGAATGGCCGGCACTACCAGGAAAAGGAAGAGCACGAGCACGCCGGTCAAGAGGTACGAGCCGGAGGGTCGGAAATAAAAACCGCAGAACAACAGCAGCCCCAGCGCCGGCCATATACTCATCCACCCCGACAGGCACATCAGCCCCACACAGACAAAGCACAGGAAAATGTAAAGCAGCGACCAATAGCGCTCCTCGCGTTCGTAACATTGAATCGAAGTCAGCAGAGCATGCAGAGCGCCAAGCATGCAGCAGAGCATCAACATCTGCGGCAAGCCACTCACTGCATAATCCAGCATGAGGTCGCTCAAAATCATGAACACAGAGGTAGCACATGCCACCACTTCATCGAACAATCTCGCTACCAGCATGTACGACAATATCACCGCCAAAGCGAAAAATATCGTACTCGTGGCCGATATGATGCGGTCCGGGGCATAAGTATGGCCGCCGTCCGTTATCCGGCACGCGTCAAAATCATCATACCCGCTGACTTTCAGGGCTACTGCCATCGCCACGACATTGAGCGGAGCGTAATTGGAGTCGCGCAGTTGAGCAAAGTTAGGCGTTTCCTTATCCTTCTCAGCCTGCTTCTTCACGGTCATCACCTCGATGGGACGCAGGAACTTGGTAGTGAAGCCATCTCCGCTTGCCAGCGAGCGGGCAATCTGAGCTTGATCCATGGCCACCGGCTGATCAAGGCCGCGATATGTCAACACCAGCTTGAACACACACAAAGCAATCAACAACACCAACGTAATGAGACGCAACACCTTTGCATCCCGCGTCATCTGCATTACATTCATCCCTGCCATATCCTACGATTACGTTCTGTTCGGAAAATTAAAGATACTGATGAAAAATCTCACGTGCGGCAGCCATCTTGCGCTGTAAGGTACGACGATTGATACCCAGCAACTCCGCAGCGGCGGAACGATTACCGCCCGTATGTTGCAACGCCCGAAGAATTGTCTGCCGTTCGATGTATTCTAAATTAAAAGAGGGGGTAAAATCAAGCCCAAATTCCGTATGCAGAGCACTTTGAGCGTCAACATGCCCGCCGCGCGCCTGCTCCCTCGGTGCAGCGCTCAGATAATCAGGCAAGTCCGCCGGGGTGACAAGCTCATTTTCACTCATCACCACGCCATGTTCCATCGCCGTTCGCAACTGGCGCACATTACCCGGCCAGGAATAGGCGCTGAGCAGCTCCAGCGCAGCGCGGCTCAAGCTCTTGGGTGCCTTATTATTCTCCCGGCAGAAATCCTGTACAAAAGAGTTCGCCAGCAAGACAATATCCCCGGTGCGCTCCCTAAGGGGCGGAAGATGCAGCGATATGACATTGAGTCGCTGGTAGAGGTCCTGACGGAATGTACCCTCGCGCACCATCTCTTCCAAATGCCGATTAGTGGCCGCCACCACCCTCACATTGACGGCTATGGGCTCATTACTGCCCACGCGCTCAATGCTGCGCTCGGCCAGCACACGCAGGAGCTTCACCTGAGTCGGGATGTCGATTTCACCAATTTCGTCGAGGAAGAGCGTGCCGCCGTCGGCCTCCTCAAACCGCCCTACCCTTCGCTGAAGAGCCCCGGTGAAAGCCCCCTTCTCGTGCCCGAAAAGCTCACTCTCCATCAACTGCGGCGACAGCGCAGCACAGTTCACCGCCACAAACTTCGCGCTCGCACGCGGTGAAAGCGAGTGCAGTGCACGCGCTACAAGTTCCTTACCCGTACCGGTCTCGCCCTCGATGAGCACAGTCGCCGTCGTCGGGGCCACCTGCCGCACGCGATTAAAAATGGACTGCATGGCAGGGCTGTCGCCCATCATGGCATCCAACCCGCTCACGGGGCTGAGCCGAGTGGACAGCTCGCGGTTTTCCTGCTCCAGAGAGCGCGTGTGAGCAGCCCGGCGCAGCAAGAGCTCCACCTCATCGAGGTTAAGCGGCTTGGTCAGAAAATAATATGCACCGTGACGACGGGCCTCGGCAGCGGTATCGGCACTGCCGTAAGCCGTCATCATAATGCAGGTCGGCGCGTGCGGCAACGAGCGAGCATAGTCGATAAGCTCCATGCCGCTCTCACCGCCCAAGCGCAGATCCGTCAGCAGAATATCCACCGGTTCACTCTCCATGATGGCACGAGCCGCCTTGCCATTGGCCGCAGCATATACCTCATAGTCGTCCTCCAGCGCCAGGCGGAGGGCATCGCGCGTGGACTTCTCATCGTCCACTATCAAAAGAACCGGCAACATACCCGCTATCACTCCGAAATCATATCAGCCAGAGCCCCTCCGTCTCGTCAAAGCCGAACATGATGTTAAATGCATGCACACCCTGACCGCCGGCGCCCTTAATCACATTATCCTCCGCACTCATCAGCACCACGCGGTTCGTGCGAGCATCCACCGCCCAGCCGATATCCACAAAGTTCGTGCGAGTCACATTCTTCGTGTCCGCAGGCTTATTGGCACCCAACAGGCGCACAAACGGAGCCCCGGCATATGCCTGCTCATAGCAGGCCGTGATATCCTCAAGCCTCACCCCGTCCGCCAACTTAGCAACCGTCGTCGTCACGATTCCCGTATTCACCGGCATGAGATGAGGAGTAAAAGTAATGGTCACCTTCTGCCCTGCCGCCCCGGAGAGCTCCTGCTCAATTTCGGAGAGGTGGCGATGGCGCGGCACGCCGTACGCGCGCATGCTCTCATTGCACTCGCAGTAGAGCAGACTGACATCAGCCTTGCGTCCGGCACCGGAAACCCCGCTGCCGCTGTTCACCACAATATCCTCAGGTTTAACCAAACCGGCGCGCAGCAGCGGCACCAGCGGCAATATAATACTCGTGGGATAGCACCCCGGCGAGCCCACTATACGCGCCCGCTCAATCTCACTCCGGTGCCATTCCGGCATACCGTAAACTGCCTCCTGCATGAGTTCTATATCCGGATGAGGCTTGCCGTAGAACTCCTCGTACACCGCAGGATCATTCAGACGAAAATCCGCCGACAAATCTATCACGCGCAAACCGGCCTCCACCAGCCCGCGACCATACGCCGCCGAAACCCCGTGCGGCAAGGCCAGAAAAGCAGCCTCGGCACCCGTCGCGGCAATCGCCGCCACATCCGAATCCGTAAACTTCAGCTCAGCCCCGGGAACATGGCGAAAACGCGGGAAAAGTTCACACAACTCCTGACCGGCATATTGACGCGACGTGGCGCACACAAGTTCCACTCCCGGATGGCGCAACAATATGCGTAACAGCTCCTGACCCGTATAGCCACTCGCTCCTACAACGGCAATTTTTACCTTTTTCATGACAAAAAAGATTATATCATGAAAAAAATGTGTTGACAACTGTAAAA
>JAUNRC010000100.1 GCA_030535875.1 Akkermansia sp.
AGGCCAGAATGCCGGGAATGATAACCACGAAGGGAATGAGCAGCTTCAGGAAAGCCGCAAAGACAATACCCAACTGACCTTCCTCCAGACTCTTGGAGGCCAAGGTGCGCTGCATGATGTACTGGTTGAGGCCCCAGTAGAAGAAGTTGGGAATCCACAGACCCAGCAGGTAAACCGTCCAGGGCATGGTGGGGTCGGTGCTCTCGCGCATCATGTGCAGCTTGCCGCCGATGCCGTTGGTCGCGCCGCTCACTTCGCCGGCGTTGAGGTTCCACATGCGGCTAAGGCCGTCACAGAACTGGGAGCCGGTGGAGGCCATAGCATCCGTCCCGGTGTTGGCGGTGCTTACGGCTGTGGCAACAACATTCTCGGGCAGGGTGGAGTAGGAACCCAAAGCCATGATGGCGAAATAGGCAACAACGCCGCCACCCAGAATCAGGGCGGCACCCCAGATGAGATCTGTCCAGGCACAGGCCTTCAGACCACCCACGTACACATATACGGTGGCTGCACCGGCAATGATGAGGCAGCCTACCGTCAGCGAAAGGTTGAAGTAGACGGACACTACGCTCGCGCCGGCATAAATCACGGCAGCGGTCGGTACACCCACAAGGATGAGCAGGTTCACCAGAGCCATGGTCACACGGGCCACGCCGTTGTAGCGCTCCTCGAGGAATTGCGGGATGGTGAACACACCGCGCTTGAGCAGCATGGGCAGGAAGGTGAAGGCAACAATTACCAGCACGATGGCTGCAAGCCATTCGTAACCGGCAATGGCCAGCCCCAGCCAGTCAGCCGACTGGCCGCTCATGCCTACGAACTGCTCCGTAGAGATGTTAGCCGCCAGCAGGGAGAAACCCACCAGCCACCAGCTCAGACCGCGGCCGGCCAGGAAGTAGTCGGCTGCGCCTTTCTCTTTCTTTTCACCGCCCTCAGGGGCCTCGCCGGAGTCGCCGGATTTCCAGATGCCCAGACCGATGACACCTACCACCACCACGCAGAACACAATCATCTCCCAGAGCGGAAGAGCCTCGGGTTCCGTAGCGGCAGCGGCGGCTTCCTGGGCGTTGGCGCCCATGGCCAGCAGCGCAAGTGCGCTCAGTGTTGTTAATATATGTTTCATAAGTACTCAGTTCAGATTACGCTTTGTAGAGCACGCGGGCACCTTCGCCCGGGCGGGTGACAAGATAGGTGGTCTCGATGCCGAGCGTGTCGCGATAAGCCTCAATCATTTCCTTGGCAACCTGTTCCACATCTTCGCTCTTTACGAGAGCCACGATGCAGCCGCCGAAACCGCCGCCTGTCATGCGGGCGCCGTATACCGAGGCTGCGGAGGGAATGGTGTCGGCCAGGCTTACCAGCGTGTCGACCTCGGCGCACGATACTTCAAAGTCATTTTTCAGCGAGTCGTGTGAGCCGCGCATGGCTACGCCGGCAGCCTCCCAATCGCCCTTCTGAAGAGCGGCAGCAAAGGTGTCCACTCGCAGGTTCTCGCCGATGACGTGGCGGGCGCGGCGGTAGCACAAGTCACCCAGAGCGGCCTTCTTCTCTTCGAGCATGTCGAGAGTGGCTTCGCGCAGAGAAGGTACGCCGAGTATGGCGCAGGCATCTTCACAGTTCTTGCGGCGGGCGGCATAGCCGCCGTCGGCGAGGGAGTGCTTAACGGCGGAGTCGATGACGAGCACGCTCACATTCGGGTCGGTCATGGGAATGTGCTTGTAGCTGAGGTCCTTGCAGTCGAGCATGAGCGCGTGACCCTCCTTGCCGTTGGCGGAGATGAACTGGTCCATGATGCCGCAGGGAACATTCACAAACTCATGCTCCGTGGCCTGACCGATGAGAGCTCGCTCGGTCGGTGAAATGTCGGCCCCGCAAAGGGCGGACAGAGCCGTGCACACCGACACCTCGAAGGCTGCGCTGGAGGAAAGACCGCCACCGCGCGGGACGTTCGAGTCAATCAGCATGTCAACCGGCGGTACAATCACACCGCGGCGCTTGAGCATGCAGATAACACCGCGTACGTAGTTGCTCCAGAAGGGGTCACCGGTTTTGTCGGCATCCTCCGGGGCAATTTCTACGATGGAGTCGCCCAGTGAGCCGATCCAACGGTGCTTGCCGGTAGGGGAGGGGGCCACGGCCACAACATTGATGTTGTTGAGGGCCATGGGCAGTACAAAACCATTATTGTAGTCGGTGTGTTCACCAATCAGGTTCACGCGCCCGGGGGAGGCGGCCACGACCGTCGGCTTGTGACCGAAGTACTCCTCGAAGTACGGGCTGATGGTTTCCACACTAATTTCGCGTTGCTCTAAATCCATAGCGGAGTAATTTTATCAGATTGAGCATGCGATGTAAAGTACCAACTACGCTGAAGGCAAAATTGTGGGATTTTCGGTGCTTTTGTAAGTGGTGACGGCCTGTATGGGGAAGGGGATGTCGATGCCGTGCTCGGCAAAGGCTTTGAGAATGGCGGTGGCGAACTCATAGCGCGTGCTGTGATATTGGGCCGTCTTGCACCAGGCACCGATGTGCAGGTTGAGGGAACTGGCCCCGAACCCGCTGAAGGTGACGGTCGGCTCGGGCTCGGTCAGCAGCAGGGGCTGGGCCTCGATGACATCGAGGAGGACTTTCTTTACTTGCGTGAGGTCACAGGAGTAGTCTACGCCCAGGTCGAAATCGATGCGCCGCATCTCATCGCCCGTGAGATTGCGTACCGGGGTTTTGATAAGCGTCTCGCAGGGGATGCGCACGAGCGAGTTGTCAGGCTTGCGCAGGTAGACGGAGAGCAGGTTGATGTTTTCGACCGTTCCTTCCTCACCGCTTACCTGAATGTAATCGCCCATTTTGAAGCTGCGCTCTCCCACAAGGAAGGCTCCGCTGATGAGGTTGCTGAGGGCTGTCTGCGAGGCAAAACCGATGGCTACGCCGGCCACACCGGCCGCACCGAGTATGCTGATGAGGTCCACTCCCACCCCGTGCAGTCCCTGAATGAGTACCAGCGCCCAGATGATGCCTTTCAGTATTTTGCTCAGCAGGACGATAACCTGCGTTTGTGCCGGGCGGTGGGCGATCAGGCGGCGCTGCATGCGCGATATCCCCTTGCCGGCAGCACAGGCGATGAGTACCATCAGTGCAAAGCTCACCCAGCCGGCTCCGCCGCCTTCGCTGAGCACCTGCCACGCATTTTTCAGCCATTCCGTCATGTCCCGAGCATAGCTTATTACCTTCCGTAAGTCAAATGTATATTATT
>JAUNRC010000050.1 GCA_030535875.1 Akkermansia sp.
AAAAAAGGAGCGGTCGTTACCATTTTTATTCGGTTACGACCGCTCCCATAATAGCAGGGAGGTGATTTGAACACCCGACCAAAGGCTTATGAGTCCTCTGCTCTACCACTGAGCTACCCTGCCACTTGGTTTGCGCTGATAGCGCGTGGCAGGAGTATACACAAAGAAGATGGCTTTGGCAAGAGCAAAATTGATTTTTTTTTATTTTTTTTGGCAGAAGTGAGAAAATGCGTGGGAATTTGCTTTGACATGAGGTGGTGAGATGAAGTAGTATTGCAGTCATGATGAAACTGGTAAGCTGGAATGTTAACGGAATACGTGCGACCTTAGGAAAAGGTCTTGCGGATAAGATGGATGAGCTGGGAGCAGATATTTTGTGTCTGCAGGAGGTGAAGGCTCGTCCGGAGCAAGTGGCCGACCTTTGGTTGGCGAGCTGGCCTCATGTGCTGTGGAACCCCGCTCAGAGGGCAGGGTATTCCGGCGTGCTTATCCTGTCGCGCGTGGCACCTCTGAGTGTGAGTACGGGAATTGGTGTGCCGGAGCACGATACGGAGGGCCGGGTGGCGACAATGGAGTTCACGGATTTTTATCTGGTGAATTGTTATACGCCTAATTCTCAGAATGAGCTGGCCCGTCTGCCGTACCGTCAGGAGTGGGACGCAGCGTTCCGCGCTTATGTGAGCGGCTTGGCAGAGAAAAAGCCGGTGATTTTTTGTGGTGACCTCAATGTGGCACATGAGGAGATTGACCTTGCGCGCCCGGCAGCCAATCATTTCAGTGCCGGGTTCTCGGATGAGGAACGTGCGGGGTTCTCGGCATTGTTGGAGGCAGGTTTTGCGGATACATTCCGTCGACTGCACCCCGATGCGAGGGATGCCTATTCGTGGTGGAGTTTCCGAGGGGGTGCCCGCGCGAGGAACGTGGGATGGCGTATCGATTATTTCTGTGTGAGCGAGGTGCTGCTGCCGAGGGTGAAATCCGCGGAGATTCATGCTGATATTATCGGGTCGGACCACTGTCCCGTATCGCTTATTGTCGAGTAGTTGTTTGCGGCGGCGCAAGTTCTTGAGCAGGGAGGGCATGCGAGTATGTCCTCCTTTGCTTTTTGTTGTAGTGGGCATTGCGGGTAAATGACGCTTAATGTGGTATTTTGCAGACCGACGGGCACAAGATATGGCGGTATGCACAAAAAAAGCATGGAAAATGTAGGGACTGTACACATTTATGCTTGCCATGGCACCAAAAAATCTGTAAAATGCAGAAAAACCGAAGGAGCGCAACGATGAAATTTGCATTAGCCAAACAAGTACTTCTGGATGGTCTGAACAAAGTGGCCGGCGTGGTATCCACACGTCCGAGCATGCCCATTCTCTCCAATGTTCTGCTCGAGGCCGCCGATGGCGAGCTCAAGCTGACCACCACGAACATGGAGCTGACCATCTTGGCGAAGGTTCCCTGCCTGGTAGAAACGCCCGGTGCCATTACTTTGCCGGCTAAGAAGTTGCAGAGCATCATTCGTGAGATGCGCGACGGTGAGGTGAGCCTGGAGACGAAGGGCTCCATTGCCACCATTCGTTGTAATCGCGCTCAGTTTAAGCTTAATGGTTTGGTCGCCGAGGAGTTCCCCAGCCTTCCGGTGTTTAAGGAGGCTCGCGAGTTCAAAGTGCCTCAGGCTATGCTTAATCGCGGTTTCCGTTACACGGAGTTTGCTATCTCCAATGACGGCACTCGTTATATTCTCAACGGCATCTATACTTGCTTTCAGGATGGCAAGCTCACTCTCGTAGCAACGGATGGTCGTCGTCTGGCTCTCTTTGAGAACGAGCTCGAGTTCCCCGAATCTCAGCAGGTGGCCATCGACCTGCCCAGCCGTGCCGTGGCTGAAGTTCATCGACTGCTGGGCGATGCCGGCGATGTGATGGTGCGCATTACCTCCAATCAGGCTTCCTTTGATTTCGGCGATACTTTGCTGGTGACTAAGCTCATCGATGGCAATTATCCGAACTATCGTCAGGTTATCCCCACGCGTTGCAGTGAGCGCATCCATATGCCGGCTGCCGACCTCAATGAGACTGTTCGCCGTGTGTCGCTCCTTTCTGCTGAGAAGGCCAATACGGTGCGCTTCCGCTTTGCTCCCGGTGTGATGGAAGTGCAGTCCAGCGCTGCCAATCTCGGTGAGGCCAATGAAGAAGTGCCGATTGATTATCAGGGCCGTGAGATTGCCATTACGTTCAATGCCGATTTCATTCTTGCTCCGCTGAAGGCTGTGGGCGACGGCGAGATTATGCTCGACCTTATCGATTCTTCCAGTCCGGGTGTTATGCGTGTGGCGGATGAGTTCCTCTACGTGCTCATGCCTATGCACTTGAGCTGACGAAGCGCGGCACCTCGTGTGCGATAAAGCTTTTTCATAATACAGGGGTTTGGGAGCGTGACTGATTATCGGTCACGCTCCCTCAGTTTTTTGTCGGAGTGGCGCCGGGGATGTGATATGGTTGCGGGGAGCATTGTTTGGGGCCCATGTGTTATGAAATCTTTACGTGAGGTGAAGATGAAAAAAGATGAAAAATTAGACTTTTCAAAATAGGCTTTGCGTGATATTATAAAGTACGAGAGTTAAGTTGATTAGATATGCTTGAAGAAGATATCAAAGCGGGGGAATCTGTCATTTTGGAGTTTAAACGTGAACTTCCGGCAAAGGATAAAAAAGTGGTGAAGACCTTTGTTGCTTTTGCCAATGGGGTTGGCGGAAAAGTGATTTTCGGAATTGATAATGGCACGATGGAAGTCGTTGGGGTGAGGGATGATGAACGAGCCCGCTTACAAGATGCCGTGACAGATATGATATCCGACACCTGTGTTCCACAAATTCTGCCGTCTTTTTCGTGGAAAATGTTGGAAGGTAAATCATTGTTTGTTGTGGAAATTCCGGCTTCACCTCAATGTCCGTATTATATAAAGTCAGAAGGTTTGGAGAAAGGCGTATATGTGCGAGTGGGTGCGACGACCCGTCGCGCCGAGGCGGAGAAAGTAAGAGAGTTGCAGCTAAAAGGTCAGAATAAGACGTATGATGCTGTAATTGAGCATGCCGGGTTACCTGTTGCTCAGGAGGAAATTGAAACTGTATGTCGAGAAATTCAAGAGTATGCCGGTGATGTCGGAAAGCCTGTCGGCTTAACTCAATTATTGAGTTGGGAGTTGCTGCAGAAGTCCGGACGAAGGTATTTTCCTACGAATGCTTTTCGTCTTTTGACAGGAAAAGGCATTCATTTTTCGGGCATTCAATGTGCCGTATTTCAAGGTACGGAACGAGTTGATTTTTTGGATCGCAAGGAATTTTACGGTCCGGTATATGAGCAGTTGGAGAATTCGCAGCGGTTTCTGATGCAGTATTTGCGGCGAGCTGCAGTGATAGAGGACATTCGCAGGGAGGACGTGTATGAAATTCCTATGGCTGCTCTTCGCGAGACGATAGCAAATGCTATTTTGCATCGCAATTATTTGGTGAATGCCTATATACAGGTTTCTATTTTTGATGATAGGGTGGAAATTTTATCACCCGGTGGACTGTATGCCAATTTATCACGAGAGGAAATGTTGTCCGGATTGTCTCGATTGCGAAATCCGGTTTTGGCTTCCGTGTTTCATCGAATGGGTATAGTGGAGCAGTGGGGGACGGGAATTCGTCGTGTAGTAGCTGCATGTGAGAAAGCACAATTGATTACACCGGAATATGTAGTGACGGGAGATTCGGTCTGTGTTATCATTCATCGTCCTGCTGCAGTAGCTGCTCGAAAAAAATCAGAGCGAAAGAGGCGTCCGCATAAGAGGGATGAAGCTATGCTGGCTTACTTGAAAGAACATCCCGAGGCTCCGCTTCAACAGGTAGCGGATGTTTTCTTTGTGAGCGTTGCTACGGCATGGCGCTTTGTTCGCGATATGAAGGTGGAGGGGCGCTTGTGAAAGGCGGAAAAAATCCCCCGCTGCGGGTGGCAACGGGGGGGAAGGGTGGTGTTGAGAAGCCGTGAGGGGTATTACTCGCCCTCGGGCGCGGGGTGTGAGGTCTTCTCTTTCTCGAGAGCGGCGATGCGCAGCAGGGCGGCATCGATATTCTCGCAGATGTTTTCCTCGTGGAGTTCGTGAATGAAGGCGGAGTCCTTACGGATGACCTTGCCGGGTTGTTTCTGCACGCCGCAGAGGAGTAAGGTGACGTTGTGGCGGTGACAGTAGGAGAGGAAATCTTCCAGTACATGCAGGCCCGAGGCATCGAGAGCGGGCACCAGTCGCATGCGCAGCAGAACGTACTCAACATTGTCCTCCATGGTGCGGAAGACATTGTCCTTGAATTTCTCGACGGCACCGAAGAAGAAGGGCCCCTGCACGTCGAATACTTCCACATTGTCGGGGATGTGGCGCAGGTAGCGTGAGCGAGCGGGCTGTTCTTCGGGGTCTTCGCCTTCAATTTCGCGGGAGATGGACTCGACGTTGCTGATTTTGGCCATGCGGCCGATGAAGAGCAGGGCGGCGAGCACCACACCGACTTCTACGGCTACAACGAGGTCGATAAGGACGGTGAGGATGAAGGTGATGATGAGTACGGCGGCATCTTGTCGCGGACCTTTGAGCAGGTGGGTGAAGGTGCTGACCTCGGCCATGTTCCAGCAGACCAGTACCAGAATGCCGGCCAGCGCAGGCAGGGGGACGATGGCGGCATATTGTCCGGCCAGCATGAGGATGAGCAGGAGGGTGACGGCGTGAATGAGGCCGGCTACCGGGGTCTTGGCTCCGGCGCGGATGTTGGTGGCGGTGCGGGCGATGGCGCCGGTTGCGGGTATACCGCCGAAGAGGGCGGAGGCGATGTTGCCGGCACCCTGTGCGATGAGCTCGGTGTTCGGGTGATGGCGCGTGCCGGTCATGCCGTCTGCCACGCTGGCGCTCAGCAGCGATTCAATGGCGGCGAGCAGGGCAATGATGAAGGCCGGCTTAATGAGGGCAGGCAGTTGTGCCCAATCCATGGAGGGAAGTTCAGGCATGGGCAGTCCTTGCGGCAGCTCACCGAAGCGCGAGCCGATGGTCTCGACCGGCAGATTGAAGACGGCACACACGAGGGTGCTGACCAGCATGCCGATGAGCATGAATGGCGCACGCGGGAACAGGCGCTTGCTGATGAGGATGACGGCAATTGTGAGCAGTGATATGCCCAGTGCCCAGTAGTTCACCGTGTCGAAGTAGCGGAAGTAGCAGCACCATTTTTCGATGAACTCTGCCGGTACGGCCACAGGGATGTTGAGGCCGAGCAGGTCTTTGATTTGTGTGCAGAAGATGGTGACGGCTATGCCTGAGGTAAAGCCGGTGGTGACGGGGTAGGGGATAAACTTGATGAGCGCTCCCATGCGGAACACGCCGAAGAGGATGAGGAAGAGTCCTGCCAGTAGGGTGCAGAGTATCAATCCGCTCATGCCGAAGCTGCCGGCTACTCCTGCAATCAGAACGACAAAGGCACCGGTGGGGCCGCCTATCTGGTGTTTGCTGCCGCCGAGCAGCGAAATCATGAAGCCGGCCACTACGGCTGTAATGAGACCGGTAGAGGGTGTGATGTCCTGTATGCCGCAGGCGATGGCAAAGGCCATAGCGAGGGGCAGAGCAACCACACCTACGGTCAGTCCTGCAGTCAGGTCGGCAAAAAATGTTTTTCTGTCGTATGTCTTGAGTGATTTGATGAGGCTTGGAGCGTGCATATCAGTTATCGTACTCAGGTTGAACTATACTCCTGCACGGTGTTATTGTAAAGCCTCAAGTGTACGAAAATGCGCTGAAAAAGGCAAATTAACAGCCGGAAAGTTCGCGTATGAGGGCTGTCAGCCCACTGAGGATGTGGTCCATGGCGTAGTAATTGAGCGTAGCCGGTGTATCGGTCGGCTCATGGTAGTGGGGGTTGCGGAGCATGGCGGTATCGGTCACCATGATGGCGGGAATGTTGCGGGGCGCGTAGTTGCGATGGTCGCTCAGGTAGAGGTCCGTACCATGGGAAAAGGGGATGTTGAGCCGAACGGTGGGCAGCTCGCAGCTCAGGTGGCGAAAGGCGGCGCGGGCTATGCCGAGGGCCTGCCAATCACCGACAAGGGCGATGAAGTTGCCGACGGTGGGTAGCAGGAGCTCGTGACCGGGAAAAATATCCGGCTGACTGCCCGGCTCGGAACTGAAGTAGCCGAGCATTTCCAGGCAGATGAGCCCGCGGACGTCGCCGGGGCTGCACTGAGCGGCGTGGTGGGCGCTGCCCATGTCATCCGTACCGAAGTAGGGCGGTTCTTCGCAGTCCCATGCTATGAGCTCGATGGTATATTGCGGACGGGTGCGGGGCAGGGCGCGGGCGAGCTCCAGCAGCACGGCTACGGCACTGGCATTGTCATCGGCGCCGGGGTTGCCCCCATCGCAGTCACAGGCATCGTAATGAGCGCCGATGATGTAGCGCCGGGGGAGTTGCCGCGGCGCAGGGCGGAGATGTTGCAGTGCTGCTCACCGTCGGAGGTGGTGAAGTGTTGCAGGGTGACTTCCCAGCCTTCGTTGCGGAGGGCCGTGACGATATAGTCGCGGGCTTGCTGTTTGCCCTCTCCGAAGCGGGGAGTGGAGCAGAGCACTTCGACGTGCCGGCGCAGGCGGGAACATTCTTCCGGCCTGAAGTACTGGGGGTAAATGTTCTCCGTGGCAAGGCTGATGTGCAGCACGCTACCCGCAAGGATGATGAGCAGCAGAATGAAGGCCGCAAGGATGAGCAGGGTATAGCGCAGGGCGATTTTCATTGTGCAGGGCGGGGTAGTATGCGGGTACTGAAGTTACCTTCTGCGCTTGTTGTTGCGCCGTCGGCGGTTGTTCTTGGGAGATTTATTGCGGGGTGCAGCCTTGCGAGCCTTGCGCGGAGCGGGTGCCGGGGGAGCCATTTTGACGGGTGTAGGCGGCTCGGGTTCGGCTTCTGCCTCGGGGGCGGGTTGGAGGGCGGCATCGGGGTTGAGGTTGCGGGCAAAGGTTGCGATGCCCTCTGTAATGGCCGCAGCCAGTTGTTGGCGGTACTCTTCCGTGTCGAGGCGGGACTGCTCATTTTTGTTTGTGATGTAACCGGGCAGCACCATGATGGCGGGGCAGGTTACGGAATTGAGCAGGTTGAAGTGAGCTCGGCGGCAGGCGCCATCGTTTGCTCCGGTGCCGGCGATGAGGGAGCTGTGTACGGCGAAGGCGAGTGCGGCATTGGCGGCATCGTGATTATTGGCGGGGCGCCGGCGGGAACCGGGAATGTCGGGTGCGGCGGTGTAGGTTTCGATTCCGCTGATGTCGCTGCGTCCGCTGTTGAGGTGGAGGGAGATGAAGATGGCGGCATCGGCCTCGTTGGCGATAGCGATGCGCTGTTGGTCGGAGATGTGGCGGTTTTGCTCATGGGTGAGCACGACGGTGAACCCGCGCTTGGTGAGTTCTTCGCGCAGCAGTACAGCGAGCTTGAGATTGAACTCCGCCTCGTTGATTTTCTCCGATGTGCTGCCGCTGTCGTAACCGCCGTGCCCCGGGTCGATGACTATGGTACGTACGAGGTAACGATTGGTGATGTAGGTGGGGCGCAGGACGGGGTCGATGAGTTTGACCAAATCCGTGCGCGAGATAAGCAGGTCACCTGCGCCGTCATCTCTTACCGGGTGGGAGAGCTGACAGCGGTAGCCGCCGATGGTGAGGTCGCGCGGGGCGGGACCGAAGTTGAGGGTGGTACATGAATTGCCTATGCTGCGCACGCCTTCCTGCCGGACCGGTTGCGGCAGGAGCTTGTAGAAACTACGAAGTTTTTCCATGGGTAGGTACTCGGCCTCGGCAGCTTGCTGCGCGGCGGGCTGCTGCGCGCTGAGCGGCAGGGAGAGGGCGGGCAGGAGTGCAAGGCTGAGTGCGCTGAGGGTGGAAGGCAACTTCATGGTGTACTGCGGGAGGATGAGGAAGGTGGTGATGGGGGGCGCGACTGTCAGAGCCTGGTGGTGCCGCGGTAGGTGTTGCTGCCGTGGATGTGGGCACCGCCGCTCTTGCTCTTGCTGCGGGTTGTTCTCGGTTTGAGGACGGGGCCGCGCCCGCCGACGGTTTGAGCATAGCTCACAATTCCCTGACAGATGCTCTCTGCCAATTTGTTCTGGTAGGCATTCGAGGAGATGAGGCGCCCTTCCTCCGGATTGCTCACAAAGCCGCCTTCGAAAAGTACGGCCGGACGCTCAATCGTGCAGAGAACCGAGAAGCGTGCGCGCTGAATACCGCGGTCAATCGCGCCCGTATTTTTGATGGCTCGGCTGTGGATGGCGGTGGCCAGAGCGATGTTCTCGCTGTCTTGGTCATTGCCGGCGAGGTCGGCCGTGCGCCGGGTGCGTGCAAAGGGGGATGTGGTGCCGTGCGGGGCAAGGGTAAACGTCTCGATTCCGCTGGCCGCGCGGCGGCCGCTGTTGTGGTGAATGCTCACGAAAATGCTGTCCGGCGTGCGATTGGCGATGGCTACGCGCTGACCCAGCGTGAGGAACACATCCTTGCTGCGGGTCATCACCACGCGGAACCCGAGTTTCTCCAATTTGTCCTTCACTTTGAGGCCGACGGCCAGATTGCAGTCCTTTTCGCGTGCCCAGGGGCTCACAGCCCCGGCATCGTGCGCGCCGTGACCGGGGTCGATGACCACGGTTTTTACCACACCCGACTTCTTGGAGTAGCGCGGGCGCAGAACGGGGTCGACCAGCTTTTTCATATCAATGGCCGAGATGAGTAATTGTCCGCCGTGGCGGCGTACGGGGTAGGAGAGGATGTAGCGGTAATTATTGACGTAGAAGTCCTGTTTTTCGGCTTTGAGCGAGACGACTCTGTTGGCCGCACCATAGGAGATGCAGCCCGGGCGCCCGACTTTGGGGCTGAAGCGGTAGAACTTCCATACATCATTGAGGCTCACATACTTTACATTATCAATGGTATAGATTTCCCATTTGCCGCTCTGTGCGTACACACTGCCTGCCAGCAGCATGAATAGCCCCAGCAAAATAATCAGTTGTCGCGCGATGTTGCTCATGCCCCACATGGTAGCATGTGTACACCTGTTCTGACAAGTAAGAAATGAGTCAACGGGACAGTCATGACGGCTCCTTACCCAAGTTGCGCGGCGACGGAAAGAATTCCCGGTGAGGAGTGGCGGAGATTTGAGCTTAATGTCTCTTCTGTAACATTGAAAGCGGGAATGTACTTGACTGATAAATCGTAATATAGTAAGCTCTGACCTCGTAAGTTATGTTGGATGCCATCGATTCCGTACTTGAGACCGCCAGCGGCTTTCTGTGGGGCTATGTATTGCTCTTCGGTCTGCTGGGTACGCACCTTTACCTCAGTATCATTCTGCGCTTTCCGCAGCGCTATTTTTTTAAGGCGCTGAGCTATTATTTTAAGCGAGGGGAAGGAAGTCAGCAGGGGCAAATATCGCAATTCAGCTCGCTGATGGTATCGCTCGCGGCGAATGTCGGCACGGGGAATATCGTGGGTGTGGCCGTGGCTGTGGCCATGGGTGGACCGGGTGCCGTTTTTTGGTGCATGATGACGGGTGTGCTGGGTATGGCTACCCGTTATGCCGAGAGCCTGTTGGCGATTCGGTACCGTGTGCAAGATAGTCGGGGTAACGTTCTGGGCGGGCCGATGTACGCGCTGGAGCGTGGTTTGAAGTGCCGTTGGTTGGCTGTGCTCTTTGCTGTATTTACCTCGGTGGCTGCCTTCGGCATCGGCAACATCACGCAGGCGAACGCCGTTTCGCAAGTACTGGCCGAGAGCTCGTTGGGTGTACCGGGTTGGTTGACCGGCGTGCTGCTGGCCGGATTGGTGGCAGCAGTTCTCATCGGTGGTCTGAAGGGAATATCGCGAGTGTGCTCGGCCTGTGTGCCTACCATGGCTGTTGTTTACATCATCGGCTGCTGTATTTTGTTGGTGGTTCATGCCGAGTACGTCTGGCCGGCTATCCGCACCATCTGTACCTCGGCTTTTTGTGAGCAAGCGGCCACGGGCGGCTTTATCGGCTCCACCATCATGCTGGCCATGCAGAACGGCGTGCGCCGTGGCCTTTTCTCCAATGAGGCCGGTATGGGCTCCTCTCCTATTATTTCCGCTCCCGTGCGTACGGATAACCCTGTGCAGCAGGCCTTAGTCTCGTCTACCGGCCCCTTCTGGGACACCGTGGTCGTCTGTTCGCTGACCGGCTTGACCCTGACTACCACCGTTCTTGCCGAGCCGGACTTGGCTGCCCGTTCCGGTGAGTTGCTGACTTACCATGTCTTCGACAGTATCGGTAAGTTTGGTTCCGCTCTGCTGACTATCAGTCTGGCGGCTTTTGTCATATCCACCGTTTTGGGCTGGTCCTATTTCGGAGAGAAGGCTCTGGAGTACCTCGGCGGCAGTCGCCTCATTCTGCCCTACCGTATTCTGTGGGTCATTGCGGCTTTTGTCGGTTGCGTCATTCCCAAGAGCAGCATCGTGTGGAATTTTGCCGATTTCGCCAACGGTCTGATGGCCATCCCCAATCTTATCTGTATGGTCGGTTTGTCAGGCGTGCTGATTTCTCAAACTCGTTATTACCTCTGGAGGAATAGGTTGGATAAGGTGGATACCACGCCCATCCCCACCCTCGAGGAGAAAAAATGAGAAAAAATCCATTATTTTGCAATTTTTTTCAATTTTATTTGAACAATCCCCACGCCTTCGGTGTATAAACTACATCGGTTCCGCCGGTCGCCGGTGAAGGAGAGAGCGCCGTCGACCATCAAAAGGGGATCCGAGTTTCATAGGTAGTAAGTTGGAGAAAGCCCCGTCGGATGACGGGGCTTTCTTTATTGGGTACGGCCGACGCGATATGCGCACTGCGGTGAAAGTCCGCGCGGAGCAAACCGTTGGTTATCGCTTCAGCAATTCTGCTTTTGAGAATGCCGGAACGGCTCATGTCACCCTCAATCATGCCGACTCTGACCTTCGGGCGCTTTATGCTACAACCGCCTCCGTTACGGTGCAGAATCACTCGGCTTTTTACTTGCGACTCAGCGATGAGGGGTGCTTAAATTATCGGAAAATCCGCACCTTTGCTCTGACAACTTATTGACAAACGGCATAATCAGGAGTAAGGTAGTGGAGGTATGGCGAAGGACGCTAAACTTCTGGAGCTGGAGCAACGGCCCATCTGGCCTTTGCTCGTGAGTTATTCTCTGCCGGCCATCACGGGAATGGCCGCCATGTCGATTTACAATATAGTCGGGGCTATCTATGTGGGGCAATGGTGCGGCGCTTATGCCGTGACGGCCATGGCGCTGATATTCCCCGTCATCAACCTGATGGTGGCTGTGGGCACCTTGGTGGGGCTGGGTAGTGCGGCGAGTGCGAGTATAGCTCTGGGGCAGGGGAAGTACCGCCGCGCAGAGCGCATATTGGGGCATTGTTTGGTGCTGAGTTTTCTGAGTAGTGTGATAGTCGGTTGGCTGCCCCTGCCGTGGATTGGGGACATCATGAGCTTGTTCGGCGCGGATGAGCACACCCTGCAACCTTCGGTGGACTACATGATTGTGCTCATGCTGTGGTTCCCCTTCAACTCTGTGTTTCTGGGGCTCAATCACCTCATGCGCGCCAGCGGTTATCCGAAAAAGGCCATGGTGAGCCTGCTTATTTCCATGGTGGTGAATGTGGCTATCGCTCCGCTTTTTATCTATACCTTCGATTGGGGGATAGCCGGTGCCGGTCTGGCAACGGCCGCTGCACAGACGGTCGGCCTCATCTGGGTGCTGGTTCACTTCTGCCGCAAGGGGAGTGTGCTGCACTTCTGCCGCGGGATATATGCACTTCATTGGCCGCTCACGCGCCGCATCTGCACCATCGGTCTGCCGCCCTGCCTGCTCAATATCGTGGGATGTGTGGTTGTTCTCGCTTTTAACAGCCTGTTCCTGAAGTATGACGGGCAGATGGGCGTGGGCGCATACGGCGTGGTGAATCGCGTGATTTTCTTCTTTGTGATGATTGTAGCGGGGATTACGCAAGGTATGCAGCCCATCGCCGGTTATAATTTGGGCCTGGGCCGTTTTTGCCGTGTGCGAAAGGTGTTGATTCAGGCTATGATTTTTGCCAGTGTGGTGACGACTTTCGGTACCCTCTGTGTGCAGATTTTCCCGCGCGAGATTGTGAGCCTTTTCGTGAAGGAGGAGGATGCGAATGCCTCGCAAATCATTTCCATTGCCACTTACGGCATCACCGTCATCAGCCTCGTGTTCCCCTTCGTCGGCTCGCAGATGGTCATCAGTAACTTTTTCCAGTCCATCGGCCGTCCGGTCATGAGCATCTTCCTCACCCTGACCCGCCAGTTGATTTTCCTGCTGCCTTGTCTGGCCGTGCTGCCCCTGTGGTACGGAGAGCCCGGGATATGGTACTCGCAGGTCGTGTCCGATGCTCTTTCCGTCGTGCTCGGTTTTGTGGTCATCACCTTGTTTGTGAAGCGCTATTTCAAGAAAGATTACTGTTTGCCCGGAGAATGATTTTATGACAGCACCCGATAAAATAACCCTCATTGTCGCTACGCGCAACGCGCACAAGGCAGCCGAGATTGCCGCCATACTTCCTCCTCGTTATGAAGTCCGTACTTTGGCGGATTATCCCGAGGCTCCCGAGGTCGAGGAAACCGGCAGCACCTTCGCGGCCAATGCCGAGCTGAAGGCCTGCGCCATTTCCGCACTGCTGCCCGGCTTGGTGCTGGCGGACGACTCCGGTCTGTGTGTGGATGCCCTGGGGGGGTACCCGGGGGTGCTGTCGGCTCGCTATGCCGGGGAGCATGGTAACGATGCTGCCAACAATGCCAAGTTGCTGCGTGAGCTTTCGCATCTTGGCTCGACTCAGCCCTTCACGGCTCGTTTCATGTGTGCCATGTGTGTGGCCGAGGGTGGCCGCAGGATTGCAGAGTTTGTCGGAAGTGTGGAGGGAACCATCACACTATCTCCGCGCGGGGAACACGGTTTCGGCTATGACCCCTTGTTTGTTCCGCAGGGCGGCTCTCTTACCATGGCGGAATTGCCCGCCGAGCGCAAGAATGCCATATCGCACCGCTCCGATGCCTTGCGCCGTTTCCGTGAGTGGGCGGAGCAGTAATTGAGCGCCGTCGCAGCGCTTGCGTTCGTCGCCCTCCCGTAAGCAATCATCAACGAAATTGCCCTTGTTCACCGCAGCGAACAAGGGCAATGATGTCTTTACAAGGTTCGGTCTTGTTTAGAAGGACATGGAAGCGCCGATATTCACGTTGTGCTCCACGCTGTCATCCGCACCGCTGAAGTTGTAGGTGCCGTACACGTTGAAGTTATCCTTCACCTGATAGCTCACACCGGTGCCGATGCGACCTCCGAAACGACCGGGATTGGAGGCCTTGTAACGGATGTCGTTCTCCTTGGCATTCGGGTTGTGGCGCAGGGTGTCGTAGTGCAGAGCAGCCTCACCGAAGATGGTGGCGCGCTTGATGGCGTACGATACGCCGGCTCCGACCATCAGGCGCATGTTCTGCATGGAGTCGATGGTCACACCGTCCACGGTGTCGTCATCGTGCGTGTAGTACTGCACTCCGGCAAAGACGGATGCCGTGGTGCGCTCGTTGATGGCGCGCTGATAGGTGGCGCGCATATCGAGCAACCAGCTATTCTGGCTCCAATCACCGATGAAGTCATCGTGCTCGGAATCAGTGTGACCGTAGACGGCGGCAAGGTCAATGGCGATGGCGCTCTTCTCATTGAGTTTCCACTCAACGGGACGTCCGTACACGCCGACGTGCATGGTCTCCTGGTCCACGGCCGTGGTCGAGAAGGGCTTGGTCTTGCCCCAGTCGTAACCGAAGGCGAGGCCCACGCTGCTGCCCTTGGCAAACCTGCGCTCCACACCCAGGGCGGCACCATAGATGGAATAGTCGGCACCCACGCTGCCGATGCGTGAGGAATGGCTGTAAGCCGTGGCCCAGGCAATCGTGCGGCCCTTAGCGGGAGCATCGACCGTGATGGTACGGCCCTTGGCATCCGTCGTCGTGGCGGGAGCCAGCTCAACGGCATTGCTGCGCGGTCCCCACAGGGTGGCGGTGAAGGCCTGAGCGGACTGGTACACACCCCAGTTGGCAAGCACGGCAGCATCCATCGAGGCATGCGGATCGGCAGGCGCCACAACGGACGGCACCTCTACGACCTCGCCCTCCAGCGTGAGGTAGAGGATGTTGTTCTCCTCATCCCATACCAAATCATCGAAGTCAGCCAGACCGCCGGTTACTTTGACCGTACCGGCAGACCAACCGCTCAGATCAACGGTACCGGCTGTTGCGCGGGTCATTCCCTTGCCGATGGCGCTGCCGTCGATGAGCTTGTACTTGCCGCCGGGCAGCTTGCCGTTGCTCGTGATGTTGAGCGTGATGGAATCGCCGGGGGCTACGATGATGGAAGCTCCGCTGCCCAGAGTGAGGGCGGCCTTGTTCATGTTGTTGACATTGAGCGTGAAGGAGTG
>JAUNRC010000051.1 GCA_030535875.1 Akkermansia sp.
AGGCCGCCGACATCGCCACCCACGCTGCCAGAGCTGCCGCACAGGAGGCGGCGGAGCCATCCGAGGAAATCAAACCCGTCATTAAACGCCGCGAAAGCGACCTGAGCTTCTTCCGCGTGGATTGAATCATGCCCTGCCCCACACAGGCTATCACCGAACTACTACAGCGGCATATCGGTGCCGCCGTTTCGGAAGACTCGTTGCAACTCATCGCAACGGGAGCCTCGGGGCGCAGCATCATGCGCAGCACTTGTCCTCAGGCTCGGGGGCTTCTGGGCATCTACTGGACCAACGACCGTGCTGACAATGCCTCCTTCGTCCCGGCAGCCCGAGGATTGGCTGCTGCCGGAGTACAGGTACCGGCCATACTTGCCGAAACAGACTTAGGCAATGGCAAGGGAACCTGCTTGGTGCAGGATTTAGGCAGCAGCGACCTCCTGAGTCTTAAAGGCGCTCCCTGGGTTGAAATTCGCAAGGCTTACACCCAAGCACTACAAACAGTTATCACCCTGCACCACATCAAACCGAATTGGGAACTGCAACCGGCTTTCGATGAGGCGATGTACCGCTGGGAACAAAGCTACTTTGCCGAACATCTTGTCGGTCAACATTTAGGAAAGAGTTCCGCAGAGTTCCTCGCTCATCCGGCCCTGCAAAACATGGCAGCTCACTTAGCCTCACTCCCGCGAGTGCCCATACACCGGGATTTCCAGAGCCAGAACGTCATGCTCCATAACGGTCAGGCTTGGCTGATTGATTTCCAAGGCATGAGAGAAGGGCGGCCGGAGTACGACATTGCCTCGCTTATCTACGACCCCTACATGGATTTCAGCGAGCAGCAGAGCGATGAACTACTCGAAATTTACGCTCAGCTCAACGGCAACGCTCCACAAGCCGACATCATGAGTGCCTGTGCCATGCAGCGACTCATGCAGGCGCTGGGCGCTTTTGCCAACATCGGCTACAATCAAAAGAGAGATTGGTACCTTAACCTGATTCCGACGGGGTTAAGGAAATTGCGGCAGCTTGCCGCACGGGTTCCTGTCGGTTCACCCTGTCAAGATGTGGCGCAATGGCTGCTAAACGTTATCTGAGTAAGTGGCACAGCTTCTTTTGGCTGGTCGTCGTCATGGTTGTGGCCTACACCACCCACGAGCACTTTGACCATATCGACAGGATTCTCTATAACTATGCTGCGCAGTCACTCGGTCTCGTCCCTCAGGAGCGCACTCTCCACCTGCTGCACGAAGGGGAAACCGCACCGAAAGAGCCCGATGTACCTTACGAGACCAAGCGCATAGAGTGCCCGAAGATTGGCGTACTCGAGCTGACGGATGAAGTGGCGGCCCAAAACTTCGCTGCCCTCCCTCTCAGCGAACAAGACATGGCCGTTCTGCTGAACAAGCTTTCCGAGCGAGGCGTCAAAAATCTTGCTCTGAGCGCCCCGCTCGTGCAGGACGGAGCCTCAGCCCCGATTGCGCGCCAAATGTTATGCCTGAAGCTGACCGACTTCGTAAACGGCGTTATCGGCCTGCGCGGCCGCACTTCAGCCGAGGCGGATTTCACCCCCACGCAGCTTCGCAACAACACCATTCCGGCCGCCTGCGTAACGGAAGGCGACATCTCAGGCTTGCCGTCAGCCAATCGGGCCGTGACCAACAAGCTCTTACAGACCCCGGAGGCAGAGAGATTAACATGGGCCCCCGACTGGCTGGATGATGAGCGCCTGACCCACAAGCCCTCTGCTGCTCGCGAACGCTCATTTCCTCTGCTTGTGCGATGGAACGGAGAATTACTCCCCACACTCCCCCTGCAACTGGCCATGCAGATAAAAGGCTGTGCCGCGAAAGACCTTATCATCCGACCGGGAAAAGATATCAAAATAGGTGACATCACGCTCCCGCTCGATGAGCATGGCCGCACACGCCTGCAACAAGCCCGCACCACCCCGCTCAACATTGCAAACATCATCGATGGTGCGAACAGCGCCTCGGCAGTTCCCGCTACCGTTCTGCTCGCCCAACCCATTGAAAAAGCACAGGTACACGAGCGCAGCATTCAGATTGCAGCCACTATCTCGCAACTTTGCGCTCAGGAAGTCACCGAGCAGCACATTCGTCCGGGTGAGCCGGGGATGGGACTTCAGTACAGCAATCCCGTGCGAGGCTGGATGGAGCTGGGCATTCTC
Source organism: Akkermansia sp. (assembly GCA_030535875.1). GTDB lineage: Bacteria > Verrucomicrobiota > Verrucomicrobiia > Verrucomicrobiales > Akkermansiaceae > Akkermansia. Next base: position 2,189 of record JAUNRC010000051.1, read on the forward strand.
GCAGTTGCTGCCCTCTTTGCCGTCAGATTATTACCTTTCATGCCCGCTTTCCTGCGCCGAGTTCTCATGTTGGCCGCTCTGGGCTGTGTACTCTGGTTGGCTCACAAAATGTTGCTTCGCGGAGAGTGGTTCCGCCTCAGCTCCGTACTGCTGACGTGGCTGACCCTTGCCTTCGGCCTGCTGTTCATGCGCCCCGCACCGCGTAAACACATCCGGAAAAGATAAGGCCGAGCCGATACGCCTGAACGACCTCCGTGCCCCCGGCTGCGGCCAACCATCACTTCTTTGCCGACTTGCGGGCGACTGTTTTGCGCCTGCGGCGCTGACGACGCGGTTTCACCAGCTCATATTTATTCAAATGTACCTGCACCAGCAACAGCGCAAACATCGAGGCAGCACTGACTTCAACCGCTGCACTCGCCGCTACGGCCTCAGCCAGCAAAACCATCTTCTGCACAATGGCCGTATACTCCTCAGCATCAAGATTCGGCACAGCATCTTCCAACAAACCGTGCATCTGCACCAGTTTACGGTATAACTGCAACCAATTACCCTCTGGGCCGGCCGGCAAAGTCTCCAATATACTGTCGGGCAAAGAATCCAGAAGGCGCTCTGCCTTGTGCATGAGCCTCTGCTGCTCTCGAGAAAGATTACGATTACGAGCAGCCTCAAGAATAAAACGCACATGAGCGGCCAATTCCCCATGAGCCTCAAGCACTTCGACCGGCACATGGCTTCCGGCGGGGCGTTCCCCGCTCCTGCGTGCAGCAGCACCGAAAAGGCGCATAAGCACTTCCTTGCGCCCGGTCGGCGTCAGAGCTTCTCGTTCAAACAGCATTACTCGGTTATCCTAGCAATTAACGCTCTATTTTTCAAGCATAAATCACGCCCCGCGCGTCATTCTTTAGACTTGCCAGCAAGAGTCAGATATGTTACCATCACTCCAGCATGAAATTCTCCGATAAACTCCGGGCTCGCATTCAGGCCACGCGCTCTGCCCTCTGCGTGGGGCTTGATCCTCGTCCTCAGACTGAAAACATGAACGAACTGGCCGACTGGCTGCGCCAAGTCGTAACGGAAACCGCGCCCTACGCGGCTGCCTACAAGCCCAATATTGCCTATTTCGAGGCCATGGGACTTCCCGGTCTCAAGATGCTCGAAGAACTCCTGCAGGACATGCCGGGCGACATTCCCGTCATTCTGGATGCTAAGCGCGGTGATATCGGTGAGACCCAGAAATACTACGCTCAAGCCTATTTTGAGCGCATGAAGGTCGATGCCGTTACCCTCAACCCCTTCATGGGTTACGACATTCTTGAACCATTCCTGAATCACCCAGGCAAAGCGGTTTACCTGCTGGCCGTAACCTCCAACGCAGGCTCAGCCGACATCGAACGTCAGGTACTGGCCAATGGCCGTAAGGTCTACCAGTTGGTAGGCGACATGGTGGAGCGAGCCCGTACAGAAGGAGCAGCCACGGAGGTCGGTATGGTCATGGGATTGACCAATGCCAATAGTGAACTGCTGAGCGAACTGCCCGATGCGCCCCTCCTCATCCCCGGTCTGGGAGCTCAGGGTGGTGATTTAAGCGCATTGACAGGTGGTAACCGTCAGGCTCCGCCCGTTATCAATGTATCCCGCGGCATTCTCTACCGCGATCTCGAGCTCACCCTCGCCCAACGTGCCGAGAAATACGCTCTGCAGATCCGCGAGGCTCTTTCCCTCTAACCCCGGCACCGAAGAATTGCCATGAAGCAGTACCTCGAACTTCTGGATGACGTGCTGACCAACGGCGTGGGGAGAGATGACCGCACCGGCACCGGTACCATAGGCGTGTTCGGCCGTCAGGTACGCTTTGATTTACGCAAAGGATTTCCCTGCCTGACCACCAAGAAGCTCCACCTTCGCTCCATCATATATGAATTGCTCTGGTTCCTCAAAGGCAGTACAAATGTGCGCTACCTTCAGGAGCACGGCGTCAGCATCTGGGACGAATGGGCCGACGAAAACGGCGACCTCGGTCCGGTATACGGCAGCCAATGGCGCAAATGGCCGGATGGCGAGGGCGGCAGCATTGACCAAATTGCCAAACTCATCGACGGTCTGAAAAATAATCCGTGGAGCCGTCGCCATATCGTTACAGCATGGAATGTAGCTGAAGTTGACAGCATGGCTCTGCCACCCTGCCACTGCCTTTACCAATTTTGCGTGATTCCCGCACAAAAAGAAGGCGAAAAGCACGGGCTGAGCCTGCAACTCTACCAGCGCAGTTGTGACCTGTTCCTCGGCGTACCGTTCAACATTGCCAGTTATGCCCTGCTCCTCATGATGGTGGCACAAGTGTGCGGCTACGAGCCCCGAGAGTTCGTACATACCTTCGGAGATTTGCACCTCTACAAAAACCATCTCGAACAGGCTCGACTGCAACTCACGCGCGAACCGCGAGCCCTGCCTACCATGCGAATCAACCCCGAGGTAACGGCTATCGATGCCTTTGACTACGAAGATTTCTCGCTCGAAAATTACGACCCGCACCCCCACATCAAAGCCCCTATTTCCGTATGATGCCGACTTTTATCGGAGTTGTCGCTATGGCCGCAGACCGAGCAATCGGCCTCAACAACACTATGCCTTGGCGACTGCCGGATGACCTCAAACTCTTCAAACGCTTAACCCTCGGACACCCCATTCTCATGGGGCGCAAGACTTGGCAAAGCCTCGGTCGTCCCCTGCCGGGGCGTCAGAATATCGTTCTGACCCGCTCTGAGGATTTCGAAGCGCCGGGAGCAAGCGTTATACATGACATCACTGAACTGGAGCACTTGGAATTGCAACATCCCGAAGTCATGGTCATAGGTGGAGCGCAGATATATGAACTCATGCTCCCCCGCATGAAAGAGATTTACATCTCGGAAGTTCACGGCAACTGGCAGGCGGATACCTATTTCCCGCCTTTCGAGCCCCTCTTCCCCGGCCGCAAGTTATTAGAACAATTCGAAGGCTTCGATTCCGTTCTCCGCTCGCGAGCATGAGGCTCAATTAAGATAATTACAAAACCGCCGCTGAGATTTCTTCTTGCAGAATATCCTCAGCGGCGGTGAATTGTTATTGCGTCAATCAATGGATCTGATGTCATAGCGTTTTAACGGTTCCGTTCCTGCTTAACGACGACCTCGTCGATTATCCTTGCGAACTGCTACGTGATGGTGCTTCCTCATGTGGTTCTTCTTCATCTCGTGACGATGATGAACAACCTTCTTTTTCACCACCTTCTTATGATGTACCCCGGAGCAACCATGCTCAACCAGTCCTACATTCACCTTACCGTTAGCCAGATTGACATTGAAGGAGAGGCTTGCTGCTGCTGCCTGTGCGCCCATCACTCCGAGTACCATCACCGCAAGAGCGGCCATCTTTACGAATTGCTTTTTCATTGTCTTTGTTCCTTTCTATCTGTTCGGATTGTTGCGGCCCGTTGTGGGCCTCTGTTTATGTTGACACGGGAACAAAGCTCTTCGTTCAATAAAAATTACTAATTTTTAATTTTTATTACTTTTTAATTATATTTTCTTCTAAAAAACCGCTTTTCTCAGCATACTCGAGTGCGAAATTTTCAAGGCACCGGAAGAGCTCTTCCTTATCGGACAAATCATGCCCTGTCGCAAGGAGATGCTCTCTCTCCCATGGTAACAGTCCTCTATCCACACAAATACCATCCCCAAAAAGCTCCTCACAACGATGTTCATTCACAATATCGGTTACAATCTCACGCTCTGCGGCAGACAAAGGTGCTAAAACCTCAGCACGACACCCCAAATATACAAAGACGGAATCCGAAAAAAAATATCTCGGACGTTGTAAAACAAGCCTCAGATATGCCGGCAAAAGGTAACAAAAAGCCTCTGCGCCGACATGAGCCAAGCAATCCTCGCAAGCGCGAAGAAGTTCCGGCGCGATGCTCGGCCAATATTGCCGAGGGGTCGTATCCCGCATATTGATATACTGAAGAAGTCTACCCGAACAATAATCATCTACCGCTAAACCTCCGACCAGAAGAGTCGCATCGGCCGGGCATTTTCTCTTACGAAAGGCCTCCATCAAACGAAGCAACAAATCATGTTGCCGCGCATTCAACTCCCGAATAGGGTAATTCGGAAGCTCATCACGACCGCGTTGCACACACTCACCGAGATACTCATCAAACTCGGCAAGCTCCTTTTTCTCCCACTCACTTAAGGATGGTAACCTCCCCATAAAACAAAAAGAGCCATCTACCCCTGCTACGAGGATAAATGGCTCGTGTAATCAAAGCTTAACGTGTCAACTGACGGCAAGCCTTCACCGTGTTGGCCATCAACATGGCAATGGTCATGGGACCTACACCGCCGGGCACAGGAGTAATGGCCGAGCACTTATCCTTAACATCCTCAAAATCCACGTCACCCACAATGCGATAACCGCGAGGACGAGAGGAATCCGGTATGCGGTTGATGCCGACATCCAGCACAACAGCCCCATCCTTAACGTAATCAGCCTTAACCATCTCAGGACGGCCGACCGCGGCAACAATAATGTCCGCAGTACGACACAGACCGGGCAAGTCAGTCGTACGAGAGTGAGCGATGGTAACAGTGGCATTCGCCTTCTTGCTGACCAGCAAATTGGCCATCGGCTTACCCACAATTAAGCTGCGTCCGATGACAACGGCATGTTTACCGGCAGTGGGTATACCGTAGGCCTTGAGCAATTCCATACACCCCAGAGGCGTGCACGGCACAAAGCCCTCTTCATCTTCCAAGACAAGCTTAGCAACATTTGCCGGATGAAAACCATCGACATCCTTACGCGGGTCAATATTGAGAATAACGGCTTCCTCATCAATATGAGGCGGAGGAGGACTCTGCACCAGAATGCCGTGAATCCTCTCATCGGCATTGAGCTTATGAATAAGCTCAACGAGCTGTTCCTGTGTCGTATCCGCCGGCAACTCCCACTTCTGAGAGTACAAACCGAGCTCCTCACAAGCTCGCACTTTGGAGCCTACATAAACCTGCGAGGCGGGGTCTTCACCCACCAGCACGACAGCAAGCCCCGGAGTTTTACCCTGAGCCTTCAGCTCCTCAATCTCTGCGATAAGTCCTTCGCGAATTTTGCGGGCAACTTCTTTACCATCGATATAAATTGTACTCATAAAAAAGTCTATACGATTAATCAGCCTTCACTGCGGGGAAATCGGGAGTACCGTGCGCCATTTTCTCCTCAATCAGACGACAGTACTCAGCCTGCTGTTCATCCGTGATGTCAGCCGGTACCTGAATGCGCTTCCCCCATACCAACGTAACCTTAGAGAAAGGTTTGGGAATAACAAAACCATCCCATGCACGATTAACGCGCCAGTATGACTCATACTGGATATTAACAGGAATAATCGGCAAGCCGGTCATAGATGCCAACCTCACGATGCCGCCACGGCATTTATAACGAGGTCCTTTAGGACCATCCGGCGTAATAACCATACAGCAGCCATCCTTAATTTCCTTTACCATATCCAAGAAACCGGCCACACCTCGACGACTACTGGAACCGCGAACAGCTCGCATACCATAATGCTTAGCGATAGTTGCCAACATCGTTCCGTCCTTGCTGGCACTGGTAAGCATGCTGATGGGGGTCTTCCCTTTAATGCAATAACGATAGATATGACAAGGCACAAACACGCGGTTATGCCAAATCGCCGCTATACACTGGTAACTTCCGCACACATCATCCGCACCATTCAAATTAACGACGCGCTTACGCAAAGTACTGCATGCGAGCAGTATCAGAAACCAAAGCACGTGTCCGAGCGGCTCAGACCACCACTTTTTCTTCAATCTAATTGATGATGGAGGATTTGCTTTGCTCATAAGTCAGTTTGAGGGAAAGATTGATTTTTCTACGGGCATGGTCAATCCGTCGTCACCTGATGATTTATCAAAGGGATTATCACTGATTTCAAACGGATTGCTGTTATGTTTCAGCTCGAAAGGATTTCCACTATTGCGTTGCACCGGTTCATCAACGGCCGGTTCCTGACTTTGGGGAGCCGCAGGCTCAGATGAGGTATGAGATGTTCCCAACATTTCATCCGAAAGAGCATCCACATCAATCCGATCAAAGGGAGTGCGCTGCGGACGTTCCCTACGTTGAACCTCTGCACGAGCCTCGAGCTCGGCAATATTATCCGTCGGAGCATTCGCAGGTCCTGACAGAGTGGTGCTCACCCATGCCAGCACACCATCATCAGTAAAGATGGGGTCTGCCAAGGCATCCGGATATTCCACATGTGTCAATATAGCGGGTATGCCGTATGCAATTGTTCCGGACATCTCATTCTGAGCATTGACAACCACCTCACCGCGTAGTGTAATATGATCCGAATCGGAAAGATCACTCTCACTGAATGAGAGTTTCATACTCCCCTCCTCGTGGGTTAACTTCACTTTACCCTGCGAAATGGACGGGGGCATATAAGGCGCACGCTTAACAGGCTCTATATGGTCAACAATCTCAAGCATCGCAGGCATGGCGGCCATACGAACATCCTTCAACGCGAACTCACCTCGGAATGTCGGTTTCTCACCTTCTATGGGAAGAGTGATATATATGCCGGGTTGCCCCTTACCTACAGCAGTCAAACGGGTTTTGGCATTCAGAAAGTGAGTAAACTTCCCGGCTGTAAAATCGGAAAAATTCATATTATCGGCATCCATCATCAACGGAGAACTTAAGGATTCTCCCTGTCCGATATTACCGGAAATAACCATCTGCGAAGACGGTGCCTTCCCCTTCTCGGGAAGAGCCTCCGTCGTCATCTGCAAACGAATACCCTCCAAAGCAACAGGCGTTACCTGCATCTTAGCATCAAGAACATTCATTCCCTTCCACCCCCTCATCCGGAACGTACCGCCCTTAAAAATAAGCACACGAGCATCTTCGGAACCGCGGGGTGAATACATGTAAGCTGAACAATGGGCTAAAGAGAGAACTCCATCTGCCGGGTCGCCTACATAGCAGCTAAAATCATCACAAACCATTCGACGAATGGACCATATCGGTTCACCCTGCCATATCGGAATATTAAGTGACGTTACTCCTTCCCTTACTGAAAGCGTCGTTCTGGCCACTTTGACCTCGTCTATGGACAACACGGAAGTAAAGAAAGAGGATGTCAAAAGTTCACAGTTAATATCACTCATTTCCGCCCTCTGCAACATAGAGGATTCAGGAAACTCTGCCACGATATTATCAATATGCAGCCGCAGACCGTCGAGCCGACACCCCACCAAACGTACCGATTCGGCTCCGAATGCTTGCGTCAGCCGAGTCTCAGCCTCCTTAAAATATGCCTCGCCCGACATTGATGCCACGCGGTAAGCAAAGCACCCGGCCAGCGCTCCTATAAACAAAAGAATAACCAGCAGGGAATATACAAACTTCTTTCTGGCACGTCGAGCCTTATCCTCATTGGTCACCATGACCTTGCGCTTCTTCACCACACGCACGGCCTTAGTTCCATCCGCCCTGAGCACTACCTCGCGAGACTTCTCACTCGAAGGTCTGTCAGCATTCAGTTGATTAATGATGCTGCGGACCTGTGAATTACGATCTTCCTCGCTCGTATATTTCTCGTTTTCTATCTTACCCATGTGTCTTTTATCAATTTTCCATCATCATAGACGGACGTTCACCTGTTGTCACATCACGACCGGTCGGATCGACAACATCAACCTTGGCAAAGTAAATAAGTGCTTTTTTCTTCTTCTGTTCACCTTCCGAACGGAACAGGCGCCCGACAAGGGGGAGGTCACCCAACACAGGTACCTTATCCTCAAAGCGAACGATGCTGGCCTCCTTCAACCCACCCATCACGATGACAGAACCGGGCACAAGCGTTATCTTAGTATTCTCCACATAACGCTTAATCATCGGCTGCAGAATGTAGTTCTGGCTCAGTTCCATATACTGAATCTCCTTGGCAGAACCTACCGTCAGAGCAGCCTTAATGGGAGAGCCCCAGTTAATGAACCCTTCAAAATCATTGGTAGTGGAAGTGAGAGCCAATGTCACAAAGCGTCCGTTCTCCGAAATCTCAGCACTATGCACCTGAAGAATGGTACCGATACCCCCCACCATATCTTCCGTCATGCCATAACGAACGAAATCATTGGGCGTAGCACCGGTGGAAACGACAGAGTTCATTTGCGGACCTTCTTCATTCGTTCTGTCATCGTAGAACTGACCACCCATCGAAGAGATTTCCGGGGCCTCCCAAGTCTCAGGGAAGAACATTTCGTGCACATTGGCAAAAACAATCTGTTCCTCTGCACCGGGGCTGAAAATCAATCGCGGATTTTGGAGCATATCCACGCCTCTCTTCTGAGAAAGGCCGCGCATCAACATCGTCACGTCAACGGAGTTCCACACACCGCGCACACCGAAAATTCCCGGCGACACGTCACGCGTAACATCATCATAATTAGCAACGGAGCCTGTCTCAATAAGATTCTCCAAAGAGGCGCTACCTGATTGGAACACGCGAGTTCCGCCACGCAGACCACCGGTTACGGCAGCCCCGCTCTGTGACCCCTGCTCTCGCACATTACCGGAGAACACAGGCAAACCGGTGGTGGCAGACACTACATCATCGCCGCCCATAGCATGGTACTCCTTACCGAAGTTGACATTGAACATCCACTCAAAGCCCAACTGTTCCAAATCATCCTCAGCCACCTCCATCATGATGACATTAAGGACGACCTGCCGTTCTTCCGTCAACGGAGCCTCCAGAAGCTCCTGAATTTCAGCAAGGTTATGAGATGTATTGCGAACAGTCAAACGTCGGGTGGACGGGGCATAACGCGCAGTTGCTCCCTCCGGGAACGAGATTCCCATGCGGCTCAACATCTGGACAGGGTTAACACGGCGTACCTTCATGGTACTGCCGTCAGCAAACCCCTCCTCCTCGCTTTCATCTTCATCCACATCATCAGCTCGGGGGTCAAAGAAGTGCGGCGGCACAGTAAACACGCGATCAATAAGCGGGCCGAAATCTTTACCGGAATAGGAAATTTCCACACCGGAAGGAACGTAATAGTAGCTGATACCGAACTGGGTTGCCAGCATATCCAACAGTTCCTTCACCGAAATCTGAGTCAGGTTCAGATTCACGGTATGCTGCATGAGCTGCTTATAAGCGGGAGACTCGGGAGAGCCGAAGTTCATCGTCAGGTTGATATAACGGTCAGCACGCACGCCGGAGCTCTCGAAGCGGTTAATCTGGTTCTGCAACGCCTCGATGACATCCGTTATAATCGCATCATCGAACACAATAGTAGGAATAACCATCTCCTCCAGACGACGAGCGTAGGCATTCTGAAGCTCGGCATCTATCCCGGGCGAGAACGTCTCTTCCGTAGCCTTATCATCCGGAGCGCCATCATCAACCGACTCCACCCACTGCTTATCAACCTTAGCCAACATGGCCGCGCGTGTTGCATTGCGAGCAGACTCATAATAGCGCATCTTACGCCGGCTCACCTTCTCCATACCCTGACGGGCAGCGGTGTTGTACGGGTCAATCTGAAGCACCGTACGGAAAGTATTTTCAGCATCGTCATACTTGGCAAGATCGTACTGACCATTCGCCAGCTCCAGCAAACGCGTGACCTCATTGACATCCCCCACATGCTGGGGCGTGAGAGCCGGGTTGTGGCGCACCGGGTCTTGCGTGCGAATGAGCTCCACCTCAGCGCGCTTGTTATCGGGAGCGAGTTTAATGGCTTCCTGAAGGAACGAGACAGCCTCATCATAACGTCCCACCATGCGGTAATCAATAGCGCGAGCTATCAGAGCATCGGAAAGGCTTTGGCGGATAAAACGAGCAAACTTCTCATGAGCAGGTCCTTCAGGCAAGGTGTATAGAGCGCTGCGATAATGTTCCACAGCCTGCGTATAGCGCTTAGCCTTATAAGCCAAGCGAGCTTCCTGCACAAGCTGGCGGGCATCGCGGGCAGCCATATTACGACGAGCTGCCTCGGTTGCGGCAGCACTCGGCTGCTGGGCACGAGCAAGAGGCACCAGGGAGGCGGCCCCCATGGCAATCAACGAGAAAAGAGCAGTACGAGAAAGATGTCTCATCATGGTAAGTGACCATATCATACCAGATTGCAAGCGCAAAGTCACTCATAAAGTTAGCCAACATTCAAAAAAATGGCATAAAAAAGAACGCCCCGCCCATAATCAGGCGGAGCGCTGTGGTAAAAAACCGAAACCGACCTTATTCGAGCTCCCGATATCAGGAGACGGAGGAGTCCAGGAACCCCTTAATGCAGCCGATTCGCGTAGGATGACGCAGCTTGCGGAGAGCCTTGGCCTCAATCTGACGGATTCGTTCACGAGTCACATTGAACTGACGCCCCACTTCTTCCAGAGTGCGGGGGTTGCCATCTTTCAGGCCGAAGCGCTGCTCAATAACGGCACGCTCACGCTCATTGAGCGTATTGAGCACGCCGGAGAGCTTCTCGCGCAGCGAATTGAAAGCAGCGCCGTCCATGGGATTCTCAGCGCTCTTATCCTCCAAGAAGTCGCCGAACGAAGTATCGTCCGAATCGCCCACCGGCTGCTGCATGGAGATGGGCTGCTGAGCCATCTTCAGCACACTGCGCACACGCTCCACCTGCATACCGCTCTCAACGGCAATCTCCTCCGGAGAAGGCTCACGTCCAAGGTCCTGCACGAGCTTCTTCTGCACTCGCATGAGCTTGTTAATCGTCTCAATCATGTGCACCGGAATGCGAATGGTACGAGCCTGATCGGCAATGGAACGTGTGATTGCCTGACGAATCCACCATGTGGCGTACGTGGAGAACTTATAACCACGGCGGTACTCAAACTTCTCCACAGCCTTCATCAGTCCCATATTACCCTCCTGAATGAGATCAAGGAATGCCAGACCGCGGTTGGTGTACTTCTTAGCAATGGAAATCACAAGGCGAAGGTTAGCCTCAATCATCTCACGCTTAGCAGCCTTGGCCTCCTTCATAGCTTCCTTCATGGCCTGATAATTCTCAAGGAAGTCCCCCACGGGCATCCACAACTGCACCTCAAGCTCCGTCATGGTATCCTTATAATCCTTATTATCAGCATCATTCTCATACTGACGGCGCAGCTTCATGATTCGCTGACGAATTTCGCGCATGCGGGCAACAAAATCCTCATAAACCTTACCCTTGAAGCTGAACTTGCGATAGAGGGCATCCAGCGTTTCAAGCATAGCATCAAACTCCTTCTGAGCAGCATCTACGCCCTTATTACGACGGCGGGCACGTCGCAGGTTATTATAAGCAGCCTGAGCATCCTCATGAAGATCGTAAACCTTGTTAATAAGCGGCTGAATCTCCTTGAAATATTGCTCGCGATGATCGATATTCTTATCAGCCACCACACGATCAAAGCGCTCCTTATTCTGAAGGATTCGCTGAGCCGTCTCAAGATAAAGCATCGCAACCACACCGAACTTGTGCAGACGGCTCTGCAACTCATTTTCAGCATGGTCTATACGAATGGACAAGCTCACCTCCTGCTCACGCTTAAGGAGGTCTTTCTGGCCCATCTGCTTGAGGTACATGCGCACCGGGTCATCCAGAATATCGAGCTTTGCCTCCATCTTCTCATTTTCGTCCTCCTCCCCGGACTCCACCAAGCGCTGACGCTCGCTGTAATTATCGACATCCGAGGCATCGATGATATCGAAGTTCATGCCGCGCAGACGCTCCATGATTTCCTCGTGGTCAGCGGGGTTAATCATGTCGTTGGGCAGCACGTCATTGATATCATCATATGTCAGGTACCCCTGCTCCGTAGCCTGCACGATAAGCTCACGAACTTTCTCCTGCACAACCGGAGTGTCGACCAGGCGCACATCCTTACCCTTGGGCTTGAGATCATCCATGGAAATAGGAGCAATCACAGCCGACTCATCGCGCACCTCCACACCGATAGAGTGCAGACGCTCAAAAAGGCGCTCAGTATCCTGTTCCTCGTACCCATCCATCGGCAGCGAAGAGAAGATGTCATCGTCGGTCACATAACCGCCGTTCTTCTTGGCAATGGCAAGCAATGCCTTAAAAGCTGTCTTGAGAGTAAT
>JAUNRC010000012.1 GCA_030535875.1 Akkermansia sp.
CGCGGCTCCGCGCGGACTTTCACCGCAGTGCGCATATCGCGTCGGTCGTACAGCACAATTCCCCGCCTCAGCAAACCGAGGCGGGGAATTGTTTTGAATTATTAAGACCGGAGGGCTGAAATCAGGACTGCTTCTTGCTGGGCAGGAAGAAGAACATCAGACCGCACACCACCATGAGCATACCGGCGATACTCAACGGCAGACCAAGACCGACATTGGCATCCTTCAGATAGCCGCCCAACCAACTGATAAGAGCACCGGCACCCACAGAGGTAAGGTTAAGCATACCGTAACCGGTAGCCGCAAATCGCTCGTCAATCTGAGTACGCAGCACCGGCATGAGCGTGGCATCCAGAGAGCCCTGTGCAATACCCTGTGTCGCCACGAGAGCAAGTGTCGTAGCAAGCCCGAACTCAATCGGCAATCCCAAAGCCGGAAGCATGGCAACAACCACACAGGGACCGGCAAGGCAGAAACCGATACCGGGTACATAAGCACGGCTGTTCGGATTCTTAGTTTTGGCATACCAGGCATCGGCAATCACGGCAGCAGCCAGCACAGCGCCGTACTTGGCAAAGTTAATCCAAGTGGTAGCCTGAGGACCGGCCTCATCCTCGGGAATACCGAACATATCGATGAGCAAACGAGGATACCAGTTCATAAGGAACCAGTTAGCAAAACCGGCAATTGCATAGGCCACCAGCAACATCGCAAAGGCGCGACCGGTAAAAAGATTGCGCAGCACATCACCCAAGGTAAAGTCAGCAGCAGGAGCCGCAACCTCCACCGTCTTCTCCTCACCGGCAGCAGCAGAGGCCGGCGCAGCCTCGGGGTCACGCAGGAAGAAGATAACAATCAGAGCATAAGCCACACCGATGAAACCGAAAGTCTCGAAGGTCAGGCGCCAGCCCAGTTGGCAGGGGCTGCCGGCCATGGCAGCACCGAAACCGGCCATAATCTGACCGGCATAAATACCACTCATGTGCAAACCGGTAGCCAGAGAGCGAGTTTTGCCACGATGGTAGTCGGTGATAAGAGCAAGAGCGGCAGGGATATAGAAGGCCTCGCTCACACCCATCATCGCGCGCCAGAAAATCAACTCACCATAGGACTCGGAGGCACCGGTCATGTAGGTCACCACCGACCACACAACGAGGGAGCACAGAATGATAAACTTGCGGCTGAAACGGTCCGCCAGATAACCGCCTACGGGACTGAGAGCGGCGTACACAATCAGGAAAGCCGACGTTACGGAGCCGAATTGAGCCTGCGTCATCTCAATCTTGTCATTACCCTCGGTAATGGACTCATTGAGCACAGCCAGCAACTGACGGTCAAAGTAATTCAGCATGACCACCACCCAAAGGACGGCCACGCAAATCCAGGCCCACTTACCGGGAGAGTCGGAAGCTGCACCGCCGATGGGCTTGTTACGGAAGCCGTTCTTTACGCCCAGAAAAATGGCAGCAACGGCGATTACGATGGAGAGAACGAGAGTTGAGGGAGCCAAACCGGCACACCAGACCATAAAATCGGCCAGAGCCTGCTGGACGGCATTCAACTCTTCTGTCGTTGTTGTTGTCATGTTATGTTATTTCGTTATGTGTATGTTGGAAATAAGAGGAGTACGAATTCCGGGATGAGTCTCGCCGGAAATGACGTAAACCTTATCCTGTGCCTGAACGGCAGGACAGGTAGCCACACCCGTGGCATTGGCGCCTTCTTTCACCCACTGCATGGTAGCCGGGGAGAAAGAATATACCGAGAAGTTCTGACCGGGATGCTCGGCCGGGGCTCGGCCCGTCAACGAAGCACGGTAGAAATTGCCGGGGTCGCCGGCCACCACGTAGAGCTTACCACCATACGAAGGTAAGGGATTAGCCACGCCGACGAGCGGCTCGGGCATGGGAGAGGCCACGGTGCTCCAAGTATCGGTCTCAGGGTCATAGCTCATCACGCTGTGCAGGTATGTGCGCTCGGCCGCGCCCTTAACATCCGGGTGCAGGGAGCAACCGCCCATCACATAAATGCGACCATTCACCACACCGGCAGCAGCCAACATGCGCGCCTCGGGCATGCGGGCAATCTCCTTCCAGCCCTCCTTTGGAGCCGCCATATCGAGCACAAAGCAGCGGGAGAGAGTCGTCACGCTGTCAGCCTTCTCCTGCCCGCCCATCACATAGAGTTTACTGCCGACCACGGCAAAAGCGGGATATGCCACGGTGACAGGCAACTCCGGCCAAAGAGCCGTGACCAATTTACCATCCGCCCATTCCGAACAGGTAACTGTCGCAACGTGACCACCGTCATTGCAACCTCCGGCAATCACCATGCTGTTGCCCACGGCCGCAAAAGCTGCATAACCGATGGGAGCGGGCAACTGCCCCACCACATCAGACTTCCCGGCACCTTCGGCACCGAGTGACATGTAGGCAACATCAGCATAATAGGCCTTAGCACCGCGCTCAGCCGGAGTCTTGGCTCCGGGTTTGGCATGAGGGAAGTTAGCACCGCCGGTCATCAGGATGCCGCCCTGCTGCTCCAGCAGCACAGCCGCCATACCGGCACGCCCCACCTTATCGCCAATCTGCCAGGGAGAGCTCGATTCCACATCAGCCTGAGCCGCAAAGCCCAAAGCCGCCAATAACAAAAGAGAGCGTTTCATCATCATCAATATCCGAATTACTTCATACGTGCCCCCCACACCTGATTAGAGCGCTTACCGGGGCGCTGCTCACCATTGACGATGACGGCCATACCCTCCCACTCAGCGCAGGGCAGCACGGCACGGGCCACAGCCATCTCGCCGGCAGGAGCCCACTCATTCGTTCCGGGATTATAACAAAGGGTGAAGTTATGGAAACCGGGGTGATTTTGCGGCGTAAAGCCCTTCACCGAAGCATCGTCACCGCCCAGCAGGTAAATGCGGCCGTTAATCACCGGAGCCGGAGTGGGACCGGCAGCGCAAAAGTGCGGCAGGTAAGCCAGACGGCGCCAGCCGGTAGCCTCACTGTAACTCCAAGCCTCGGTAAGCATATCGCGCACCTTGCGGCCATCCTCACCATCTTTCAGTCCTATACCGCCCAGCACATAAATCGTACTGCCGATGGTAGCCATCTGCTGCAGGAATCGTCCGCGAGCCGGCATGGGCTCACCTTCTGTCCAAGTCTCGGTAGCGGGGTCAAAAATCCACAGACGGCTCTCGGCATCCTGCTCACCCACGGCCAGACTGCCGCCCTGCACATAAACCTTGCCCCCCATCACGACTGCGGCATGCCCCGTCAGCGTAACAGGCAGCGGCGGCAACTCACGGCACACAACGTCCTTGCCGTCCCATGTGAGCATGTAGCAATCCGCTACGGCACCACCGGCATTGCTACCGCCGATGAACATTACCCCCTGAGGAAGCGTGGCCGTAGCACCATACCCCAAAGGCTTGGGCAGAGGCGTGGCATCCACCCATCCGGCGCTGCCGGGAGTCATCACAAACACCCTGTCCGTCCAGCGCTTAGGACCGCCCTCCCAGAGCGATTTTTCGGGGAAATTGGCACCACCGGCAACAATCAAAGCACCATTGCTCACACCGGCAAACATACCGGCCCAGCCTTCAGCATCCGGCAAATCCGCCAATTGCTTCCAGTCTAAAGAAAAATCAGTCATATCCATCACACTCTATATTTACAACAAATCCTCGCCATTGACAAGAAAAATCTCCGGTTGTCGGAAGTTTCGTTACGCGCGCGTCAATGTGCGCGTAGTATATTGGGCTTGCAATGTCGAAGGAGTTCTGCTAAACTGTGCGCGCAAATCGATATGGCAGAGTACTCTCCCTACCTCAACCCTGACTGGCCGGATGCCGTGTGGGACGTATCGGGCGCGTTCACAAATGACCGCGAACTGATAGCTTTCCACGACTTCTGTCGCCTGTTGCTGGGCTTTGAGCCGTTTAACATTGTTCATGGTGCTCCCCTGTGCATCTGGAACAGCGGTCGGGTACTCAAGCACCTCATGTGCACCGCCGAACAAATGCGAACCGCCGGACTGGAGTACGAGAAGCGCAACATCGCCCTCTACTACACTTTCACCAATCTCCGCCTCGAAGAACAGCACATGTCCGACCCTCTGGGCAATGCCCTGCTCACCTTTGCCACCAAGCACAACCCCACCGGGCGCAATGCCGTCATTATGGCAAACGATACCCTTTACGACCATGTAAAGGCCAACCATCCCGAACTGCGCACCGTCTCAAGCATCCTCAAAATCACCAACGGCGGCGGCAAAGGAAAACTCGATGTTTACAAGCGCTTGGCAGAGAAATACGATGAAGTCATGGTACATCCGGATGATGTACTCAACTACGAACTTCTGGAAAAGCTCGAAGAAAAGGAGCGCTACATTCTGTTGGTGAATGAATACTGCATACGTCACTGCCCCATCCGCCCCCTGCACTACAACTCACTCTCCGAGATGGCGCTCAATTTCTTCGGCTACGACAGTGGCGCCTTCGATGCGCGACAATCCACCAACGGCTGCCGCGACATCGGCACCCTGCTCACCCACGAGAAGCACAGCGTGCTGGCCCTCAACACCCCTGAGATTACCACCCTGCGCGAGTTGGGATTCCGACATTTCAAAATGCAGGGTCGCGGGCACGCCAACGGCTCCTCCATCCTCTTCGACCTGCTGCGCCTCGTCCTACGCAACGACAGCCCATCCGAGAACGCCATGCACTCCTTGGGCCAGCGCTTCTGGGAATCCATCTTACCTTACAATCCCTCATGAGCTCCATCATCCGACCGATTACCGTCGACGACATCCGCTTCATGGTCGACCAACATCTGCCCGAGGCCGTCTGGACCTTCGGCGGAGCTCTGAGATTCGACACCTCGCTTGACATCATCATCCGCAACCTCGACCGGAGCTTCCCCCTGCGCAAGCCCGGCCGCGTAGCCGGATGCCCCGCCTGTAAATGGTCGCTGGATTGGTACACCGAGCGCCGCCCCATGAGCATGACTCACTACGGAGCCGCCATCGACAACTACGCAGCTCAAAGCGTGGGAGTCGTGCTGACCTTCGACAATCCCTACATCAGCGAGGACATGTTGAATGACAGCTATGCGAACGCCCTACTGACCGAGCTCTACAAGCGCGACCGCATCCACCTCAACGCCGTCTGCGTAGCAAGCGACCTATTGGCCGACCACATTCGCAAGCTCTACCCCCGCCTGCCGCTCTACAGCCACGCCAATCGGGTGATAGCCGAGCGCAGCAAACGCACAGCCGACCTCTACAACAAACTGGCCGAGCGCTATGACCGCGTGTGCCTGCACCCGGTCGATGGTACCAAACCCGCCATCTACACCGCCATCAATAAGTCGGAGAACTTCGACATCATCATCAACGACCCCCTTCCGCGTACCGCAGCCCTGCGACGCGAGCACCTCATGCTCTTGGCGGAAATCCGTCGCGACCCGTACAACGCCGACCTCCGACAGCGCCGCATATCCCTAATTGAGCGCGACGGCTGGCACCACGTCACCCGCGAGGCACTGCGCCAAAAGTACAGTTGTAACCTCACCCGCGAGGAAAGCGCCGCTCTCTATGCTGTCGGCTATCGCTCCTTCATCGTGCAAGCTAGCCAATTCCGCAACGAAATGACCCTCCTGTGGGACATTTTCCAATGCACCCTCGATTACTCCCCCACTCTGAACAACAAATCCGCCCTCATAGCCTCCTCCGTCATGTCGGCCTTCGGCGCACCCGAGACTGACCTTCCCAGCGGATTGCGCCAGTTCAGCTTCACCCATTACGAATAAAAGTTTATGAACCGACTCCATATCTTCAGCTCCGAATCCGTAGGCGAAGGCCACCCCGACAAAGTTGCCGACCTCATCTCCGACACCGTGGTAGATGCCTGTCTGGCGCAAGACCCCTCCAGCCGCGTGGCCTGCGAGACCCTCGTGAAAGACAGCCACGTCATCCTTGCCGGCGAAATCACCACACAGGCTCAGCTCGATTACGAAAAAATCGTACGCGACACCGTTCGCGCCATCGGCTATGCCACTCCGGCGGATGACCCCGTATTCAACGCCGAGACCCTCACCGTCACCAACCTGCTCTCCACCCAGAGCCCCGACATTGCTCAGGGGGTGGATGCCCGTGAAGCCGACGGCAAGGAAGGTGCAGAACAGGGGGCCGGCGATCAGGGCATCATGTTCGGCTACGCCTCCGACGAGACCCCCGAGCTCATGCCTGCCCCCATCATGTTTGCCCACCGCATCATGATTGAGCTCGCCCGCGTACGCCACAGCGGTGAAGTTGCCTGGCTGCGCCCCGACAGCAAGAGCCAGGTTGCCGTCGAGTACGGAGAGGACGGCAAGCCCGCCCGCATTCTCAATGTTGTGCTCAGCACCCAGCACTCCGAAGAGGTCGACATCGCAACCATCCGCAGCTTCTGCACCGAGCTCATCCGCCGCGTGCTCCCCGCCGAACTCATCACTCCGAGCACCGAGTTCTTCATCAACCCCACCGGTCGTTTCGTCATCGGCGGCCCCCACGGCGACTCCGGCCTGACCGGACGTAAAATCATCGTCGACACCTACGGCGGCATGGGTCGCCACGGCGGCGGAGCCTTCTCCGGCAAGGACTGCAGCAAGGTGGACCGCTCCGGCGCTTACATGTGCCGCTGGGTCGCCAAGCACATCGTCGCCGCCGGCCTGGCCGAGCGCTGCGAATTGCAGGTAGCCTACGCCATCGGTAAGGCCAGCCCCGTATCCATCATGGTTGATGTCGACAGCTTCGGCACCTCCACAGTCAGCGAGGACATCATCATCGAGCGCGTGCTCAAAGCCTTCTCCTTCAAACCGGCCGACATGGAGAGCGCCCTCGGACTGCGCCGCCCCATCTTTGCCCGCAGCACGAACTACGGTCACTTCTCACGAGCCGACCTCCCCTGGGAGCAACTCGACCCCGCCCGTTTAGCCATCCTGAAAGGAGAATAAGCTCCACCCCGGCCCGGCTTCTTATGCTCGATATCTGTCTGCTCGGCACCGGTGGCACACAGCCACTCATCAACCGCTGGCTCACCTCACTACTGGTGCGCTACAAAGGGCACTCCGTGCTCATAGACTGCGGCGAGGGCACCCAGATAGCCGCGCAGAAAGCCGGGCTGAGCCTCAAACCGGTCGACAAAATCCTCATCACCCACCTGCACGCCGACCACATCAGCGGCCTGCCCGGCCTCCTGCTCACCATGGGCAACATGGGCCGCACCGAGCCTCTGTCCATCATCGGTCCGGTCGGAACGGAACGAACCGTCAACAGCCTGCGCTGCATCGCCCAGAGCCTGCCCTTTGCCGTGCAGGTAAGTGAACTGGACAGCGATGAGGAACTCATGTACTTCCTCGACTGCGACATCCGCGCCTTTGCCGTGCACCATGGCATGCCCTGCTATGGTTACAGCATATCCCTGCCTCGCTCCGGGAAGTTCGATGCCGCCCGAGCCCGCGAACTCAACATCCCGCTGGAATATTGGAAGCGCCTGCAAAAAGGCGAGGTCATCGACCACGGCGACATCACCTTCACCCCCGACATGGTACTCGGGCCGGAACGTCGCGGCCTCAAGCTCACCTACTGCACCGACTCCCGCCCCGTACCGGCCATTGCCGCCGCTGCGGCGAACTCCGACCTCTTCATCTGCGAGGGCATGTACGGTGAAGATGAGAACCTCCCCAAAGCCAAGGAAAACAAGCACATGCTCTTCAGCGAAGCCGCAACCCTCGCCGCACAGGCAGGCGGCGTGAAGGAGCTCTGGCTCACTCATTACAGCCCGTCCCTGCCCAATCCCAAGGCCTACCGTGACGTTGCACGCGCCATATTCCCCCACACCTACACCCCCCGCGACGGCTGGTGCAAAACCCTTACTTTTGAAGAAAATTAATTTTTTTCAAAAAAAATTGAACAATAGGCTCATGAGCGGAGTCTACAATATCAACAGAAGCATAGTAACGGCACAGCCCGGAGCAAGCGACTGTCTTTTTCATGTAATATTATAGTTGGTAGTAGAAGAGTGGAGCATCTTTTGTTGCCCCGCTCTTCTGCTTTTCTCAAAGCTACTTTTTTTTGCCGAATGACATTTGACGTTGACCTCATGATGACAATATGCTAGCATGATTTCATCATGAAACGTTCCATCTTCCTCAGCACTCTTATGTTAGCCCTCTGCGCATGGGCACTTCCCCTGACCGCCACGGCTCAGGATGATAGATTCTTCCCCGAAGAGTCCACATCCAAAAGCAAGATGAGCAAAAAGAAGGCTAAAGACAAAAAGAAGAAAAAGTCTGCCGAAGCTGAGGATAAGGCCGAGGCCTCCGTCATCGGCTCAGCCCTCGCTGAGGCTACATACCTGACGGATGCGCGCCCCAACCCCCATGCCAAATATTACATCATCCTGCACTCAGCCAGTTGGTGTCCTCCCTGCCGCAAGGAAATGCCCAAGATTGCCGAAGAATACCCCAATATGCTTGCCTCGGGCAAAGTAGAACTCGTACTGGCCAGTGCCGACAGAGAAGAACAAAAGGCCCTCGAATTCGTCAACAGCAACAACGGTACCTTCCCCGTCATTCCCAAGGGTGCCCTGCCGCAACTGCCCAATGCCCCGCAAATTCCCGGCATCCCTTTCGCCAGCATCTACAAGGCTGACGGCACCCTCGTGACATCCGGTCACGGCAGCATCGTCATGAACTGGCGTGAGCACACCAAAACACCCGCAGGTGCCGCAGCAGGCGAAAGCTCCGAGACAGCCGTAGCCGACGCGCTGAAGAAGGTTAAGTTCCTTCAGGGCAAGCCCGCCCTCAAGGCCGACTACTACATCTTCCTGCACTCCGGCAGTTGGTGTGGCCCCTGCCGCGCACTCATGCCCAAGGTCGTCGATGAATACAAGAAACTCAAGCGCAAAAAGATTGAGCTCATTCTGGTATGCGCCGAAAAGACCGAGGAAGAAGGCAAGGAATATCCCAAGCACTACAAGGCCAAATTCCCGGCAGCCATGCCCGCTGCCATGAACGGAATTCCCGGCTATGTCACCGCCCCCTCCTATCCGCACGCCATCATCGTCGACAAGACCGGCCGCCTGGTAGAGCGCGGCCACGGACAGATTATCCTGAACTGGAAAGACATCATCAAAAAAGATAAAGCCGAAAACACAGAAAACGAATAACCCCGCAGCAGAAGCATGAAACACCCCCTTTCCTTTCTTTCGGTAGCAGCAGCCATCGCACTTTGCGGAACAGCCGCTGCTCAGTACAACATCCCCACCATTACGGAAAGCACCAAGCTCACCACCAAGGACCTCTGGAGCGTCGATACCCTGCTGGGCGAAAGCGCCACTCAGACCGGCCCCGCAGCCGCCGAAGCTGCCCCCATCCCCGGCAGCCCGAATGTCCCGCGCGTTATCGTTAAGCAGAAAATCATCGTCAACGCCCCCGCCAAGGCCACCTCCGAAAGCAGCGCCTGCAACGGCGGCAACTCCAATGCCTGCAACGGCGGCAGTTGCGACAACAACAGCGGCAACAATCCTCCTCAGGTCACCCCTGCCAAAACCGTAGCCGAGGCCATTGCCGACATCAACTTCATCAACGGCACCCCGGCGACGGATGCGAATTACTACATCTACCTGCACTCCGCCAGTTGGTGTCCTCCCTGCCGCGCACTCATGCCCAAGGTCGTCAAAGAGTACAAAAAACTCAAAAAGGCCAACATCGAGCTCATCCTCATCGGGCACGACCAAACCCGCACGGCCTGCCAGGCCTACCTCAAGAAGTACAAGGCCACTTTCGCCTGCACTCCGACGGATGACAACGCCTACCTCAAACTGCCCGGCAACGGCGATTCGCGCGGCGTTCCCCATGCCTTCATTGTCGACAAAGACGGCAAGCTCATCAAAGAAGGGCACGGTCAAATCATCCTCGAATGGAAAAAACACTGCCGATAAACTCACTTATACTCCATTATTCTTCCGCCGAAAAGAGTGAAACCGGAATATGTTTTACCAGCGATTTTCGGAGCAGCCTGTGGTTACCTTGCAGCGCCCCGATTACTGCCGGTGCTGACCGATTCTCTCTACGGCGATAAAATCATCACCATAAGGAAGGCAAAGCCCGCTCCGAAACCACAAACGACATCGACTGCGCAACAGGCAGTCCCCGCAGCAGTCACCCCCGGTGAGCCGGCCACGGTTCACCGGGGGCTTGTGCAGCAGCCCGCTCCCCCAAGCTACACTTTTGAGTTCCCCTCGGCCAATTCGGTCATCGGCAAAATTCTGGAAAAATCAGAATATCTCACCGAGACCCTACCCAACTTGCATGCCGAATACTATGTCTTCCTCAACTCGGCCAGTTGGTGCCCTCCCTGCCGCGCAACAATGCCGAAAATTGCTGAGATTTACCCAAAAATCAGCAAACACAAGCGAGTGGAACTTGTACTGTTCAGCTACGATGTCCAACCGGAAAAAGGCATCGAATTCGTTAAAAAGAACAACGGCAACTTCCCGATAATCGCGAGAAAAAACCGTCCGGAACTCCCCGGCGAACCCAAAGTAACCGGCATCCCCCGGCTCCACCTCTACCGCGCCGATGGCACTTTTCTCAAACCGATCGGAACAGCGCACCTCCAACGTATACAAGAAATAGCTCCGCCCCTCAGCGTCACCTCAGCCATCGCTGAAATTCACTTCATCACCACACCCCCCGCCGACTCTCCGGATTACTACATTTTTCTTCAAATTACAAGCCGGGACAAAAAAAGTCGCACCATCCTGCCGAAAATCATCCGCGAATATAAAAAATTCCGCCAAAAAGGCATCGAACTCATCCTCGTGTGCGATATTCATGCTCTCGATGATATTCAAAAACTCAGCGAGAAGTACAAAATAAACATCCCCGCTACAACCCCGTCCGAACTCACGGCAATCCCCGGCTATACACCCTCTGCTCATTACCCTTATGCCGTCATCCTCGATAAAAACGGCCGCAAACTCGATGAAGGTGAGAGCAAAATTATTCACAAGTGGCAAAAAATCATAAAAAAAGACACCAAAAACCTTCACCTCATCAATTCAGACGAACTGTAACAGCCTCACTCCCCCACCACCCCATCACCATTCAGGCAACAAAATATTCACAAGTCACACTTCGGACTTGCCAAAAGAAAAATAATAGACTAAACTCCAACCGATGCATCAGATCGTATTCAATGAAATCAGCGCGAGCGAAGTCTCGGCCATTCCCACCCTCGAGCAGTTGGAGCTCATCTCCGGCTTCCGCGTAACGGAGGAATTCCTCAGCGGCAAGGAAGAAGACCCCGCCTTCGGCGTTATCGAACGCGATGGTCGTCGCATCTTCCGCTACCGTTCCAAAGATTACCGCATCTATTTCACCGTTGAAGAAGGTTCCGTTGTAGTACAGCGTGTACTGCATGCCGACTCCCTCAAGGACTTCATGTTCCGCGCCAACATGGGTATACACGAGGATCACGCTCTGGGTCAGAGCCGTTCCTTCTGGAGCCTGATTGAAGCCGGCGAAAACGCCCCTCGCAAGTAATCCGATTCCCATGAGCGGAAGGTTGCTCAACCCGTTACAGGCGACCGCCCGCATAGCAGCGGTTGCCGGCGTAACCTTCACCCAGTTAGTGCGCATGCGTCTCTTTCTGGTGTTGGCAGCATTCGGCATAGGCTTTCTGGCTCTGCAATTCATGCCCTACCAAGGGCAACTGGGTGTTGAGTTTCGCGGGGTGCAGCAGCTCCAGCTCATCAAAGATGCCGCTCTGGGTTGCATGCAGCTCTTTGCCCTCATCTTCTGTGTGGGAGCCACCGCGCTGCTCATCCCGCGCGACACGGAGGACCGCATCCTCTACACCATCCTCTGCAAACCCGTTCCCCGCTTTGATTACCTGGCCGGCAAGGCTTTCGGCGTGCTTGCTCTGCTGCTGCTCATGCTGCTCATCATGGATTTGCTCATGAGCGGCGTTCTGTGGCTGAGGGAAAGCAGCCTCATCGCCGAGCTGCAGGCCGGACTGCTGCAACAAGGCATAGCCACCCACGAGATGGCACCCTACATCGAGCAGGTACATGCCGCCGGCAACACCCGCGACACCCAACTGGCCATCATTGCCCTCTTCCTCGGTTACGGCGTGCTCACCACCCTCACCCTTCTCTTCTCCTGCTTTACCAGCGGCACCATCGTCAGCATGATTTTCGCACTCGGGGCATACTTCATCGGCATGTTCCAAAGCCAGCTCTTCACCGCCATTACAGCCGGAGGGCAGGATGGCACCTCCCCGCTCATGCAGCACACCCAACAACTTGTCAGCCTGTTGCTGCCGGACTTCAGCCTCTTTACTCTGACCGATACCGCAGCAGCCGGCACCCCCCTGAGCTGGGCCATGCTCGGCAGCTTGGCACTCATAGCCGCCGCCTACATGCTCATGCACCTGCTCATCGCTGCGTGGCTCTTTGCACACAAGGAATTTTAACCGCCCTCCACGCACCCGGCCTCGCACCATGACCGACTCGCTCCCCGCAACCGAACTACTCCGACAGGCTAAGCGCCTCATGCGCGGCCGCGGTACTCAGCGGGATTACGAGGCAGCCGTTGAACTGCTCGACCGCGCCGCCCGCCTCGGCGAAGTCGACGCCCTCTACCAACTCGGCAAGTGCTACCTCAAGGGCATAGGCTGCACCAAAGACCCCTCCGGCGGCGTATCGTGTCTGGAGCGGGCCGCCCTCTGCGGTCACGCCGGTGCCACCTACCGACTGGGAGAATGTTTTGAGAACGGCATCGGTGCCCCGCGTAGCCCGGAACTGGCTGCCTACTGGTACCGCAAAGCCGCCGCTCTCCATCACCCCACCGCCTACAAGGCCCTTCTTGCCCTCGCAAGAAAATAATTTTGCTCTCAAAATTGTTCAAAGAGCAAATCACGCTCCTTTTAGCTTGCGGAAGGCCGGAAGAAATGCTATGATGAACAACGCGCGAGGTGCGCGCGCACCCCAATCAGGAAGGAGAGAGCGAGCAGATGTACATCAACAGGGAAATTTCGTGGCTGGAGTTTAACCAACGGGTACTCAATCAGGCCTACCGCCGAGAGTTACCTCTGCTGGAGAGGGTGAAATTTCTGGCCATTACGGCAAGTAATCTGGACGAGTTCTTTCAGGTGCGCGTAGGCGGTCTGATGTTACTTCGGCAGAGCGGCAAGAGCAGCACGGACCTCACCGGGCTCTCACCGAGTGAACAATTGGAACTGGTGCGCCTGAGGGCGGCACGCATGGTAGCCGACCAGTACATGCTCATGAATAATGAACTGCTGCCGCTATTGCAACGCAACGGCCTGTCGCCCATGTACACCGATGATTTGAGCGAGGCCCAATACAGCGCACTGGAGGACCACTTTCTGGAGAACGTTGCACCCCTGCTCACCCCTCTTGCCATGGAGGTGGAACATCCTCCTGTTCTGCCGAGTATGAGCATCGTGCTGGGAGTGGAACTTCAGGACGGCACCACCGGAGCTACGCGCTTTGTTGCCGTGGTACTGCCGGAGGTACTCCCCCGCCGCATCCATGCCGCCACCCTGGGTAAAGACGGCTACGTCCTGCTGGAAGACTTAGTAAGCGAGTTCATCGGGCACCTCTTCCCCGGCGAAAAAATTGTACAGAGCAGCCCCCTGCGAGTCACCCGCAACGGCGATATAGCCGTCGCTGAGCAGGAAGGCGGCAACTTCGCCCGCGAAATGGAAGAAGTGCTGGTGGCGCGCAAGTTCTCCGACTGTGTACGTCTGGAATTGCCGTCCGACACACCGCCGGAGTTCGCTCGCCGCATTGCCGAACTGGTGGGAGCAGATGAATTTTCCACCTATCGGGTGCCGGGACCGCTGCGCCTCGTCGACTTCGGCAAATTGGCCAGTGAGCCGGGCCATGAGCAACTCAAAGTCGAGAGTTGGAGCCCTGCCTACCCGGCCGGAGTGAACCCCGACCTGACCATGTTTGAGAACATCGCAGGCGGCGACATCCTCATTCACAACCCCTTCGAAAGTTATGAGCCGGTCATACGATTTGTGGAAGAGGCCGCGGCCGACCCCGATGTACTGGCCATCAAGCAGGTACTCTACCGCACCGCTAAGAAGTCACGCTTCATCAGCGCGCTCTGCCGTGCTGCCGAGGCCGGCAAACAAGTCACCGTTCTGGTGGAACTCAAAGCACGTTTCGACGAAAGCCATAATCTCGAACAGGCCGAGCACCTGCAACGCGCCGGCGTACAGGTTGTCTATGGGGTCAAAGGCTTCAAAACTCACGCCAAAATCACCCTTGTCGTGCGCCGCGAAAACGGCCATCTGCGCCGCTACTGTCACTTCGGCACCGGTAATTATAATGAGGACACCGCACGCCTGTACAGCGACCTCTCGCTACTCACCTGCAATGAACATCTGGGGGCGGATGCCTCGCAATTCTTCAATTCCGTCACGGGAATGACCCGCCTGATGAACTTCCGCCGCATTTTCCCCAGCCCGTCCAAAATGAAAGAGCGACTGCTGGAACTCATTGCGGCGGAAGAACAACGAGCCCTGCGCGGCGAACGTGCCGAAATTGCCGCCAAGATGAACTCACTCAACGACCCGGACATCATGGCCGCCCTCGAACGCGCCTCAGCGGCCGGGGTGCTCATCAGGCTCAATATCCGCGGCATTTGCTGCTGGGCTCCCGGAACGGCGGAGGGACGCGCCAACACGCAAATTGTGAGCATCATCGACCGCTATCTGGAGCACGCGCGCATCTTCACCTTTGCCAATGGCGGCAGTCCCTTGGTCTACATCGCCAGCGCCGACTGGATGCGCCGCAATCTGGACCGCCGCGTGGAACTGATGGTTCCGATTGAGAACCGCGCACTCGCCACGCGAGTGCTGAGCATCCTGGAAGCCTGCTTCCGCGATAATGTTCAGGCCTGCCTCATCCGCGCGGACGGCACATCAGCGCCCGTTCCCCGTAACAGACGCACAGCCCCCTTTGCCATGCAGCAGCACCTGCACGGTGTAGCCCGCCGAGGAGCACGAGCCCGCGAACGAGCCGGGCGCCAAACCCTCCAACCCCACAAGCCGAAATAATCATCAGAACTTAATTCGGTACCCCACGCAGCCGTTAAACTCATTCTCCCGATTACGGAGAATGACGGCGGCATCGAGAAACAATATCACGTTATCCTCTCCAAGCGGCACCGTCAGGCCGACCCCGAGCTCCGCCCCGAAGGCTCCTGCTCCGGCACTCCGCACACTTGCCGCAGAGCGACCGTTGAGCAAGGCCACTCCGACATCTCCCCTCCTATCCCCCATATCTACCCGCGCCAGCGCACGGCACTCCAGCAGAGCCGGTCGGTTCGCCATATTCTGAGCAATTTCCGTGCGCATGCGCGCTCCCAGAGCCAAGGTAAAAGTGCTCAAATGCTGTGAGCCCACCTGCAAGGCGGCATCACTCCCGCTCTCCGTAAATCCGTCAACCGAACTGTACCGATAGCTGATGTTCAGCAAAGGTTGCAGCAGCAGCGAACTCTCCTTGTCCGGCTGCCAATTGTAGGCCAATTCATACATCAGACCGAAGCCGATACCATGCGTGGAACCCGAAGTGCGGTAGCGGGCAGAGCCGACCTCCACCGTACGCTCCGTATCAAAATCCGACAAGCCCAAAGTTGCAACGAAAAGGTGTACCCAATCCTGCTCTGCATAACGTGCGGCAAGGCTCAGATAATAACTCCCCATATCGGCCTCCAGCCGGTCGGGCTGCTGCACACTCAAATCACCATACAAGGCCGTCAGCGCTAATGAACCCGACCAGGATGTATTGAAATCAACATCCATCCCCACGGAGCCGCCCCATCGCTGCAACTTATAACCCGGGGACAAATGCTCATCTTTCCGCTGTGTATAATCCCCCTCGGCGTGAGCACTGAAAAAATAATAAGGCATGTCCTCATTCACCACGCAGGGATTCACCCCTAATTGAGCGCAGCGCTGACGCATGGCACGAAGGCGGCGCTCGACATCACCCTGAAAAGCCGGGCCGAGCGTAGCCATCGAAGAGCCGGCAATCGCGGCCATAGCGCGCTCTGCCGCCTGCTCCGCACCCGTACCAATCAATTCCTCCACCTCGCGATAGACCGATGTTAAATCGCCGCCGGGAGCAGGAGTGGCATTCCAAAGCAGCTCAGCACCCGCCACAGAGTTCGGTGCATGGGCATAGCTCATGAGCATGTTCGTGCGACTACGGGCTGCATGCAAAATAATTCGCCCCGCAGCGTCGGTGTACAAATAGCACTCCTCCGGGGCCAACTGAGCAAAAGCAAGCCCCTCAAGCAACAGACGCAGGCGACCGTTCCGCTCAACATTCGCGGGCTGATTCACCGTACCAATGACATATTCGCCGCCATAGAGCGGAACCAAACCCACCGAACTGAGAGTCACCGTCACCCCGGACTCCACCACAAGCGAACTGAGCGTCAAACTCTTATCGAATGGATTATCCGTATTGAAAATCAGCGTATTCACCGAGCCTCGCCCGAGCGTAAGAGAACCGAGGGTCAGTTGACCGCTCTGCGAGACATCTGCCACAGCGCGATTTTGGTTCACTACATCCCAACCGCGGCCGGCCGTCACATTATCAAAAGTCATCAAGCCGGCACCCTCTGCAAGAATAAGAGTTGCGCTGCCCTCCAAGCTCCCACTCCAAATACTTGCCTGCTTATTGAGCAGCACCAGCTCCGCCCCATTCCCCGACAGCACACCGCTGCCGTTCAGAGAACAAATTTCAGAACGGCTGTTGCCGAGCTGCACTTGCGCTGAGGGCGAATCCACCACCAAAGCCAAATTCATCAACTGAGCATCATTTCCCAGCTCCAGATTGCCCTGTACCGACAACTCCGGGCAGCTACCATCCCCCGACACCATACCATCCGTCACCGAAGAGTCGCCGCTGAGCACCAGCCGCGCCCCCTTCCCCAGTTCCACGTCACCGGAATTGACTTGCAAACTCCCCACTTCATTCTCCGCACCATTAAGCCCGAGAGTACCGGCCTCAACCCTGAGTACCGGAGCTGTCAGCCCCCCATTCACCACCAGCTCACCCGGTCCGCGCTTAATCAACTCCGTCCCCTTACCGGCACTCACCCTACCCTGCATGACGGAGCGAGCCGGCAGGGAAGGATAAGTTACATCTCCTGTCGGACTGACAGCCTGATTACTCAGAATTAGGGTCGTTGTTCCGCTGCCGCTGCTGTTGATAAGCTGCAAAGAACTCCCGCTGCCGCCCGTCAGGTTATTCATGACAGCAGCCGTTGCACCATCATTATCACCGGGCAAACGAACCAACAACTGCTCACCGCCCTCAATCATCACGGCGTTGTACAAGCCTAAAGTCGGATAATAGATAACCTCATGTGGGTCGGAAGTTAAAGAATCGGATGTCACATAGTAAATCCCGGTAGCTGAGCCGTTCACCACCAGACTGCCACCATCCGTTCCGGCCACACGCAATCCGTAGGAACTCAACAAGGTATTGACAGCCAGAGGAGCAGGATTATCACAACGCAAATCACCATCCGTCAGCGTGAGGTAACTGTCCTGCGCCGGCGTGCCACCCTGATGAGCCAACAACAGAGCCACTACTCCATCCGCACTCAAGTCAATCGTCACACCCTCAGGACCGTTAATTTCCATATCGGCCGGCGTGCCGCCCAAACCGCTGACAAGCGCCTGTGCCTGCGACCCGGCTCCCACATTAGCCGTACTGAGAGCCAAGTTCAGCACCGTTGCACCGCTCGTACCGCTGACAATCATTCCGCTCACCCCCGCCACCGAACTGCCTGCGGCAATACTCAGGCTCTCCAGCGCTGCACCGCTCACCCCTTCCTGCAAGGTCAGAGTACCGCCCTCAACAGCAAGCTGCGTAAAGGGGCTATGAGCTGCCAAACTCAAACTGCCGCCGCCGGTTTTGTGCAACGAAGCGCGGTCATTCGTCAATGAAGCAAGGCTGACATCCGCCCCCTCTGCTACCTGAACATCATCAAATTGCGTAAAGTTCACCCCGACCACGCCGTTGTATGTCCCGGCTGAGGTGAATACCAGACTCCGACTTCCGGCGATAGTTGAACCGCTCGCCGTTCCGCCGTAAGCACCGGAGACAGTGCGCCCGGATGTCAGCACAACATCGGGCGACAGGCTCACCCGTGTCGACTCCGTACTGAGCAAGGTCGAGCCCCCCTGCCAACCGGCAGCATACACATCACCGGCGACGGAACCACTCAGGAGCGACAGCGTGATATGCCCCTGCTTCATGATACTCTCCGAATTGTTCCGCACAGTATAAGAACCGCCGACAAGTTCATTGACTGCCGCCCCCGAAAGGGTAATGGAAACATCTCCCAGCACGGCATCTATCGCTGCGGAGGCCGAACCATTCACGCAGTAACCGCCATACACAGTACCACTCACGCTTGTCCCGATGCCGGTGAGCTCTATGCTGACATCCCCGGCACGCATCACGGAACTTCCTGTTGTAATATAAGTGGCACCAAGCACATTCCCGTTGAAAGTCCCACCTCTGAGCGTAAGCCCTATATCACCGTGCTGCGTATTCGTGCTGCCCGTATCAGCCATCGAGCCGCCGATAATCCAATCATTGAACGTACCACCGCTGACGGTCAGTTGAGTCTCTCCCGTCACGCGCAAAGTTCCGGCATTCACCCAAGCACCGCCCACAATCTTACATCCGCTTGCTGATGACTGCTCGGCCAGATTAACATTCACGCTGATATCACCATCGATAACCTGCACATTGGAACTCGAACCATTAAAGCCGCCTCCCACCACATGCTTAGCAAAGGAAGTTGCCGCTCCGGTATACGAGCTCAAATCCACCGTCACATTCGTATTGCCGGTCAGGGTCTGGGTTTTCCACGTATTGGTTGCCCAAGCGAAACCTCCCATAATCATATTGGGAGGGAGGCTGTTGATACCCGGACCTGCATTACTGCTCAACGGGGTATAAACAAAGATATGAGTAGAGCCGTTAAAAGAACAGTTCTGATTGTGAGTTACAACGGATGCACCGACAATAGAGCCGGTCACATTACCACTCGCCACCGTTATGTAGGAATTCCCCGTAAAGGAGGCACTCATTCCGTCCTTATAGTTGCCGCCCATGATATTGGCGACAGTCGCACCATCCACCATGATATGAGAATTGCCCGTGAAGTTAAACGCAGCTCCGCCGTTCCAGTTATCAGCATAGTTACCACCCACCAATATGCCGTAGCTACCCTGCTCTGCGGCAATCCAACTCTCACGCTCCACACTGCCGGTGGCATTCGACTGCGTAGAAGAGGCACCGCCCACAATAATAGCTGAAGAGTTCCCCGCCCCATTGAGAGTGATGGCCGTATAAGTACCGAAGTCATAAGGAGAAGTCGACCCGCTCGGCGCAACAAGAGCCGTCACTCCATCAGAACTGATATCGGCCTGATAGCGACTCTCTGCGGCATTCGGAGCACCGTTCAAACCCTCACTTCCCCAGGCCGGATCCCATGTACTGCCCACATCAGCCGTAGCACAGGAAATCGCAACAAAAGCACTCAGAATAACATAACGTAACAACAGCGGAAGATGTAATTTCATGACCCGCCCATTATAGCAACAGAACAGGCTCAAGAGTCAATCCAAACAACTAACTATTAAAGTCGCTCACCATCAGCGCGCATAACTGTGGACAGAGCTGATATCAGGCAGCAGATTGACGACAAAGAAGGTGATGAGAACCGCGGCAAATCCCAGCAACAACAGACTGCGACGTGCCGTCAGACCGACCTTCTCTCGCCCCGCATGAAAATAAATCAGATAAATAAACCACGTTATCAATGCCCAAACCTCCTTGATATCCCATGCCCAATAGCGCCCCCAAGCGGCATCCGCCCACAAAGCGCCGCTCCACAAACCGAACGTCAGGAACGGGAATGCCAACTTCACCACCTCATCCGCCGCGCTCATCATCTCCTCCGCCCGTCGACGGAACGAAAGCAACACCAGCCCGGCCGAAACCGCCAGCAAGCCATACGATATCACATAACTCGTCACATGCGGAGCAAACCACGGCGACTGCAAGGCCGGCATCTGCCGCCAGGTCGCCTGCATGGGCATGCACAGCGCTCCCACCATACACAGAGCACCGACCACAGCAAAAGAAGCTCTCAAATCAAGCCCGCGCCAACGCCGCATGTACAGCGAAGCAGGCCCCAGCACCAACGGGAAAAAGCAGAGCACATGGCGCATGTTGCCGAAGGGAAGCGACTCCGCCAGACAGGCATTCGCCACAAAAAGAGCCAGAGCCGTCACCCAACTTGCCACTTCCAGACTCCCGGCCGGCAATTCCCGCCGCAGCAGAGCCATAACAGCCGCAGCAGCACTCAACAGCAACACTCCTATGGTGAGAATGATAATAAAAGTCGTCATGCGGCAAGCTCCTTCTGCTGAAGTTCATCATCTCGGCGGTACCACCAGCACCAACAAACAGTACAAAGAATCACACCCACCATCCCGGCCAGTGCTGCAAAACGCCCGGGCGCACGGCGTAACTGCAAGCTGACCAACGAAGTACTACCCATAGGCGTGTAGGAATTGAGGTAAATATTCCACCCCTTGCAACTCAACGGCTCATTCACGCGCAGCACCTCATCGCGGTACTCCGTTCGACCGCGATAATCGGTGATAAGGTGGCAAAGAGCACTGTATTCCTTCACCGGACGCGCCTCTCGCACAATCAATCGCTCCGGCTCACCGGGAATTAAGAGGTAAGGCTGAGGCATACCGGGCGACATCTGCAAATCTTCTACAGCCCACATCTCATCACCATACTTCAGGCTGTCAACCTCCACAACGGGGTTACCGATGAACTCCCAGCCCTCACCCTCGCGGCGGTACAGGCTGTAATGATCTTCACCGTAATATGAGCAACTGAACGAGTCCACCCGCAGCGTGAACGGCAGCACAATCTTCTCGCCCTCTGTCGTTGTCACCTCCTGCGCCGCCACCCGACCGTTCGCCGGAAGCTGAGCAAAGGCATTCACCTCGGCGGCATAGTCAACATAAGCTCCGATTAACAACAGGGCGCAGCTCCAATGTGCGGCCGCCAGCCACAGGCGACGGCGCATCAATTTCCATACAAAAAAACCGAATATCGCAGTAAACAGCCCACCCACAATCGCCGTACAGCCCATCCCCAAAGCACCGAACCACATCGCACCGCCCATCACTGCATAGCTCACGGCTCGCGCACCATACTGCCACAGCACCACCAGCCCCATGACGGCAAAAAAAGTGCTCATACAGCCGAAGATGAACTGAGCCCGCAAGCCGGCAGCTATGCGCCAACCGCCCCAAAGGGCCAACAGGGCACCCACAATCCCCAGGGCCAACATCACCCCGCTGCCGTACACCTCGGGGATGCCCGTCAGCGGAAATCCGCCTGCCACCAGCAGCACGCAGGCAGCCCCGAGTACCATCACCGCAATCTTACACAGACCACTCATCAGCTCTTACCAATGCCATGTACCGGAGAACGTGCCGTAAACAGCCTCGGTCTTCTGGTCGCGATAACAGGGACTGTGATAAATGCCACCGACAAAGTAGTCAATCCCCTGATAAGAAATACCTACACCGAACTGAGCCTCCATCTGCCACGGCTTGCGACTGCATGTCTGCTCAAAATCATGGAACACGCCGCCATCTATCGTAATATCGCGGGCAACATACTCCAGATAAATCCCGGCTTGCAGGAAATAAGACGTATCCTCCCGACGATAATCAGGCTTATCCAGCAGCCCCATACCGAAATTAGCCGCACGATTGCCGCTCACCTGCATCGATGGCGGTAAGTTCACACCATAGCGCACCGTCAGACCGGCACCGCCGCGAATAAATGCCGTACCGATTTCCTCACGAGTGTAAAACGTAGCATCGGTCATCCAACCGTTACCGGTATTGAACTCCAACCAGGGTAATCGAAAATCCTGACGGGCAGAGAGCTGAACAGTCAGCTCAGCCGGCACCTGATCGTGCCAACCGTCCCACGTCTCCAGCCCGAAAGCCTCGTGCAATCCGTTCTGTACATAGCGAGCCCCCGAGGCATTGCCCGTGGTACCCAACTGAAACTCGACCGCCGTTCCGAAGTTCTCACCCTTCATCAGATATGCGGCACCCACCGCCATATAACCGGCGTAGGGGCGCTCCCCGGGAACTGCTCCGTCCGTGTGCGTCTCGGGAGTGTATATATCCTGAACAAACGATATACCCCACGCATGCCCGTTACACACCTCCTGTGCATAGTCAATACGCGTACCATGACTGTAATTACCGTCATTGCCGAAAGCGGAGTCATTCTCCATCATGAAGCGCAGATGGTGCTGCGGCATGGTCGTATAGCCGGGCTCTCCCGGCTGAGCAATCGGATTCATGTACGCTGCCAGTGTCGACGCACCGGCCATGGCTACCCAAGGTAAGACACTCATGGGCATTGGCATACTCCTTTTCTCCCTTTCTGTCAAGCCCAAAATAGCAATTTTAATGTTAATATTTTCAAATATTCAACAAAACTCACACTTTCAGGCTCACGCGTGCGCGATAACGCGCGCGCATAAGCGTCCTTTTTACTTGCCAAGTCATATCGAATCTGGTAGCATATCGGGCGTATGAACATACTCAAGACCATCACAGCCACGGTTGCCCTTGCAGGAGCCATGGCTGCAGGACAAGAGGCCTACACACCACACCCTGACTGGGAGAACCCCGAAAATCTGAGTCAGGGGCGCGAAGAATCCCGCGCATTTTTCGTTCCTTTCGCCAACAGAGCTGAAGCCCTGAAAGGTAAGCGGAGCGATTCATCGCTGGTGAAACTCCTGAACGGAAACTGGAAATTCCACTGGGCTCCGCAGCCTGACAAGCGGCCGATGGATTTCTATAAACCCGAGGCAGACGTGAACGGCTGGGCCGACATCGACGTACCCAGTAACTGGCAGATGCGCGGCTACGGCATTCCCATTTACAGTAACCAACGCTACACCTTCGTGCGCGACTGGCCCCGTGTAATGACCCCTCCCCGCAACAAGACGGAAGAGAAATACTCTACCCCCAAGAGTGAGCCCAATGCCGTAGGCTCCTACCGCCGCGAAGTGGAACTTCCGGCCGACTGGAGCAACCGCCGCACCTTCCTGCAATTCGATGGTGTGGACTCATTCTTCTACCTGTGGGTCAACGGGAAGAAAGTCGGTTTCTCCAAAGACAGTCGCACGGCTGCCGTCTTTGACGTAACCGACTACATGCAACCCGGCAAAAACATTATCGCCGTAGAGGTATACCGCTACAGCGATGGCTCCTACCTGGAGTGTCAGGACATGTGGCGCCTGTCGGGTATCTTCCGCGATGTATTCATGTTCAGCACCCCGCAGGTGCTGGTACGCGACTTCTTCGTCCACACCGACTTTGCACAAAACGCTGACGGCACGAGCAACTACGCCGACAGCACCCTGCGCGTGGAGGTCGATGTCAACAACCGCGACAAGGCAGCCGCCACCGCCTCCGTTGACGGTGAGCTCCTCGATGCCGCCGGCAAGACCGTCGCGACCATGAGCTCCGGCGCCCTTAACATCGCCAACGGACAAGAGGTCAAGACAACTCTGAGCACCGCCATTGCCAATCCGGCCCTCTGGAGCGCAGAGAAACCCAACCTCTACCGCCTCATCCTCACCCTGAAAAACGCTCAGGGCGACATCACCGAGACCATCTCACGCAAGATTGGTTTCCGCGACGTAAAACTGCTCAACGGACGCTTCCTCGTCAACGGCATGCCCGTGAAGCTCAAGGGCGTGAACCGCCACGAGAGCCAGCACGCCAACGGCCACACCGTCACCGAAGCAGAATGCCGCCAGGAACTTCACATCATGAAGCGCGGCAACATCAACCACATCCGCAACTCCCACTACCCGCAACCCTCCTACTTCTACGAGCTTTGCGATGAGTTGGGCATCTATGTGTGCGATGAGGCCAACATCGAGTCCCACGGCTACTACTACGGCGAAGATTCCCTCTCGCACCCGGCCGAGTGGAAGGCCCAGCACGTCTGGCGCAACAAAAACATGGTCGAGCAGAGCAAGAACCACCCCTGTGTGGTCATCTGGTCCTATGGTAACGAGGCCGGTCCCGGTGCCAACTTCGAAGCCGTGCGCGACTGGATTAAGCAGCGCGACCCCTCCCGCCTCACCCAATATGAGCGCAACAATGATCTGGCCGACCTCTGCTCCAACCAGTACCCCAGCGTAAACTGGACGCGAGAAATCGCCAGCCGCAAGCTCCTCAAGCCCTGGTACATCTCCGAGTACGCTCACATTCTCTGCAACTCCTTCGGTAACCTCGCCGACTACTGGCAGGCCATCGACTCCAGCGACTCCATCATCGGCGGCGGCATCTGGGAGTGGATTCATCAGAGCTACGATCAGGAAGTTACCCTGCCCGACGGTCGCAAAGTTGTACGCCAAAGCTACGGCGGCGACCATGGCGAGTACCCCCATGACGGCATCTTCTGCATCAAAGGTGTGATTTACAGCGACCGCACCGTCACCCCGCTCTACGACGAAATCCGTAAAGTTCAACAGAACGTTGAATTTAAGTTAATCGGCCTAACGGAAGACGGCAAGGGAGTACGCATCGGCGTAAAGAACAAGCACCTCTTCACCGACCTCAACGAGTTCAACGGTAACTGGCAGTTGACTGAAGAAGGCAGTCAAGTCGTCGCAGCAGGTAACTTCAAATTAGATCTGGCTCCGCTCAAGACCATGGAGTTCACCATCCCGGCCGAGCAGATTCCTACCGACAAACTTCACTCCGACCGCGTGTACTACCTCACACTCAACCTCTGTCTCAAAGAGCGCACGGAGTGGGCTCACGCCGGTTACGAGATTGCCACCGAGCAGCTCGCCATGCCGCACGCCTTCAACAACTTCTCCACCAAGGCTCAACTCATGAAGTTGGGCAACAACGAGAAGCTCAGCGTGCGCAATACCGACAACGCCGTCATCATCATCGGCCACAACTTCACCGTTGCCTTTGACAAGGCCACCGGCGGTCTGCGCAACTACATCGTCAACGGCCAGCAGATTATCGGTGACAAGGCTACCGTTCACCTCAACTCCTTCCGCGCCCCGTTGGCCAACGACAAGTGGGCCATGAACCAGTGGCTCTCCAACGGCATGCGCAACATGGTTCACTCCGCCGGAGTCATGCTCGTAGAGCACCTGCCCGGAGGAGCCGTGCGAGTGGCCTGCGATATCACTTCTCACGGTCTGCGCAAAGAAAGCCTCGACAGCCGCGAGTACGACAACGGTAAGTTCACACTCTCCGACAACGGCCCCATTACCGCTCGCGACTTCCGCTACAACACGCAAATGGTCTACACCATCCTGCCTAACGGCTACATCAGCGTGGCAGCCGGTATCATCCCCAGCGAGAACAACATCGTTCTGCCCAAGCTCGGTTACATCATCAACCTGCCTGAGCGCTTTAATCAGGTCAAATGGTTAGGCCGCGGCCCCGGTGAGAACTACCCTGACCGCAAGGTCGGCTCACCCATCGGCATCTACAACCAATCCGTCGAGAGCATGGTAGAGCGCTACCCCCTGCCCATGGAAATGGGTAACCGCATGGACACGGAGTGGGTAGCCGTAACAGATAATAACGGCGTGGGTCTGCTCATCGCCAGCACTCAGGGTGAGAGCTTCAACTTCTCCGCCCTGCCCCACACCCCGCAGGCTCTCTTCGACGCTCCTCACCCCGAAGAACTCAAGCGAGCCGGCTCCACCGTACTGAGCATCGACAAGCTCACCCTCGGTCTGGGCGGTGCCTCGTGCGGCCCCCGCCCCATCGACCGCGACATCCCGCTTTCTCAGCCCACCACCTTCACCTTCTCACTGCGCCCGCTGCTCTCCTCGGACAACGCAGCAGAAGTCGGTCGCAAGGCACTCCCGCTGGCCAGCGCGGTCACCATTTCGCGCGATGAACTGGGCTATGTCAATGCCTCGTCCTCCACCATCGATGCCAAGATTAACATGATTCTGCCGGACGGCACGCCCATCATCTACACCACGCCATTCCTGCAGCGTGAAGACGGTCTTGTGCGAGCCTATGCCTCGGCCGAAGGTTGCATCGACTCCCCGACCACCTACCAGCACCTCAAGAGCTGGCGCCCTGCCAACCTGCTGCGCATTGCCGATTACTCCAGCACATCAGGTCGCACCGAGTCAGCCTGGAGCCTCATTGACGGTCGTCGCGACACCTACTGGCACTCCCGCTGGCACGAGCCCTGCGCCGAGTACCCCCACCACGTCATCGTTGACCTCGGCACTCGCTCGGAACTCTCCGGCATATCCGTCACCCCGCGTCAGGCCCGCACCAGCTCCCGCGTACGCAAGCTGGCCTTCTACCTGAGCGATGATGGCCGCAACTGGCCGGCAGAACCCGCCTGCACCCTCACCATGCCCGACACCGATGATGAGCAGACGGTCATGCTGCCCGACCCCGTGGTAACCAAGTACATTAAGATGCTGTGCTTAGAGCCCATGATGCCCGGCGAAAAATACGCCGCCATTGCCGAGCTCTCCCCCATCGTAACCGCCATTAAGGGCGAATACCCGGCACATGCCTTCTTCTCGGTCAACTATGTGAGCAGCGAACTGCCGGAAGGCGGCCCCGCCCGCAACGTGCTCGACGGCAACCCGGAAACCTACTGGCACACCATGAAGGGCGTGACCCTGGCCAGTTACCCGCATGAAATCCGCATCAACCTCGGCGACGAACGTCGCATCCGCGGCATCACCTACCAGGCCGCCCCGGTGGAAGAGGCCCGTGTGAAAGACTACGAGGTCTATGTGAGCATGGACGGCGAGAACTGGGACAGCCCGGTACTTAAAGGAGCCATGGAGAACAACGTCAACGTTCAGCAGACGCTCTTCTACAGCACGGTGCGCGCGAAGTACCTCCGCTTTGTGGCCAAGAGTTCCCACAGCGGCGGCGACAGCGCTGCCATCAGCGAACTGGATGTCATCGCTGCTGAGTAAGACGGCTTCCCAATCCACACTTCACCCCATGCTCTTAAACGGAGCATGGGGTTTTTCATGATACAACATGCCGTAATATGAACTTGTAAAGAGAAGTGAGCCATAGTATGATTCCGGCATGAAGAAGTTGTTGCAGGTCATTCTCTTTCTGGCAACGGCAGCTCTGGCACAAGCCTGGCAACAGGTTAATGAAGGAGCGCCCGAACCTCCGCGCGAATTTCGCGCCGTATGGGTATCGACCGTCTTCAATCTCGACTGGCCTTCCCGCGCCGGACTCTCAGCCGCCCAACAACAACAGGAACTGCTCACCATCCTCAACAAAGCCGTCAACCTGAAGCTCAACGCCGTCATCCTTCAAATCCGGCCGAA
Organism: Akkermansia sp.; assembly: GCA_030535875.1. Lineage (GTDB taxonomy): Bacteria > Verrucomicrobiota > Verrucomicrobiia > Verrucomicrobiales > Akkermansiaceae > Akkermansia. Next base: position 27,555 of record JAUNRC010000012.1, read on the forward strand.
TGCAGATGCCCTCTACAAGTCCTCCCTCGAACCATGGAGCGCCTGGCTGAACGGCCCCGGAGTCAACCCCGGCTACGACCCGCTGGCCTTTGCCATTCGCGAAGCCCACAAGCGAGGGCTGGAACTGCACGCCTGGTTCAACCCCTTCCGCGCCACCATCAGCGGCAAGCCCGTAGGCCGCAACCACATCTCCCGACGACAACCTTCCCTGCTGCGAAAAGCCGGCAGCACCACCATTCTCAACCCCTCCAGCAGTGCCGCACAACAGCACGTCCTGCGAGTCATTATAGATGTCGTCCGCCGCTACGACATCGATGGCGTGCACCTCGATGACTACTTCTACCCCTACCCGCCCAACAACAACATAGCCGATAACAAAACTCCCTCCCAACGACGTGCCGCCATCGACCACTTCGTTAAAAATCTCTACTCATCCGTAAAGGCGGTTAAGCCCTGGGTTCGCGTGGGCATAAGCCCCTTCGGAATATGGCAACCCGGCTACCCGTCCGATGTCAAAGCGGGTGTAAACGCTTACGAACACCTCGCCTGCGATGCCCGTAAATGGCTGGCCAAAGGCTGGGTGGACTACCTTGCCCCACAACTTTACTGGCCCATTCAGGGCGACCAGAGCTTCACCAGTCTCATGCAGTGGTGGAGCGCCATCAACCCGCACCGCCCGGTGTGGCCCGGCATTGCCACCGCTCGCATACGCGGCAAGGAAGACGGCCGCCGAGCCTCCGAAATAGGCTACCAAGTCGATTACTCCCGCAAGCTCGCCCGACAAAGCGCCGGCCAACTCTTCTGGAGCTGGCGCTCCATCGGCAACAACATCGACAACATACAATCTCACTTGGCTCGTCGCTACACGACCTACGCCGTCCCCCCTGCCATGCCATGGTGCGGTAACAGCCGCCCCGCCCGCCCTACTGCACAGGCTCGCGAGACTTCCTCCGCCATTTCACTCACCTGGACTCCGCCCGATGCCGCAGCCCGCAAGTGGGTCATTCAGGCTGCTCGCGGCAACAGTTGGCGCACCATCTGCATTCTCCCCGGAGCACAGCGCAAAGTCACACTACCGGCAGCCCTGCTGGCAGGTGCCACGCGCATAGCCATCCTCCCCATCTCCGCCTATGGCAACAGCGGCAACCCCGCTGTGCTGGCAAAATAAAAAAATACAACACCCACAATACATTACAATCATGAGCAACGACAACATCTCACCGCTGAGCCGCACAACGGCCCTCCTCCTTTCCTTCCTCTGCCTCTTCGGTTTCTGCGGCGTACACCGCATCTATGCCGGTAAAGTCATCTCCGGCATCATTCAATTTCTGACCGTCGGTTTCTTCGGCATCTGGCAGGTAATTGACATCATCCGCCTCATCTTCGGCAGCTTTGAAGATAAACAAGGACGTACCATTTCCCTGTAAATCACACCCCCTATTTTCACAAAGTTTTAACCACTTTTCCCCTTATCACCATACAACGAAAGCGGCTCCCTCCTACCATTCGGAGGGAGCCGTTCTGCTTTGATCGAAATCTCACAACTTACTTATCGAGCTCACGGAGCACAGGGTTAATCTGCGCCATCGTCTCGATAATGCGGTCATTCACATTGTTACGCACCATACCGGCTGCCATACGGCAGGCATTCAGAATGGCCGTTGCATTTGCCGAGCCGTGAGCAATGATGGAAACACCATTCACACCCATCAACGGGCACCCGCCGATTGCATCGGCACTCATGCGCTCCTTCAGACCTTTGAATACCGAGCGCATGCAAAGAGCACCCATCTTAGCCATGGCACTGCCGTCCATAATCCCGGCCTTAATCCAGTTCGTATATGCCTTGGCCACGGCCTCAACACTCTTCAACAGAATGTTACCCGTAAAGCCGTCCGTCACGGCAACATCCAGCTCGCTCTCGAACAAATCGTGACCCTCACAGTTACCCTGGAAATTAAAGGGCAACAAATTACGGTCAGCGAGGGCTCGCAGCAAAGCATAAGCCTTCAGCGAGAACTCACTCCCCTTACAATCCTCCGTGCCGTTGCTCATGACACCGACATTCGGATTGAGGCGATTGTATATATAGCGAGCCATCATTGCCGACATCACGGCATAGCCAACCAAGTGACGAGGCTTTGCATCGGGATTGGCCCCCGTATCACTCACCAACACATAGCCATGTATGCTGGGAAGAGGAGATACAATCCCCGAGCGCTCTACGCCCTCCAGCAAGCGCAGCTTAATGGTGCTGGCAGCAACGGCAGCACCGGTATTGCCGGCCGATATAACGGCATCGGCCTCGCCCTTCTTCACCATATCGACCGATATACTCATCGACGAGTTCTTTTTCTGTCGCACGGCGGCCAACCCGCTCTCATCCATACCCACCACTTCGGGGGCATGAACAATCTCCACGCGGCTGTCAGAGCCTATCCCTGCGGCGTCGCAACTCTTTTTCAGTGTATCTTCATCGCCGACAAGGTAAAGCTTCGTAAGAGAATCCAACTTAGACAGCACCTGCACGGCACCATCAATGTTAACCTGCGGCGCATTATCGCCGCCCATAGCATCCAGAGCTAACTTCATAATGGATTTTGGAACGTTCGTGTATACTCTAACACCTCAATCACCACTTGTCAACACAAAAACCGCCCGACAGCAAATTCCGTCGGGCGATTGAAGTATTTTTGCAGGGGTTCTTCAGCGGAGCAGTAGATCAGTCTACCAGCTTCACGATAACCTCAGCCCCGCTCTGGGTCTTGTAGGTACCGCACTGGCCACAGGCAGTGTGACCGGGAACGGCTGCACCGCACTTGGGGCACTTGCCGAGTTTGGGGGCCTTCCAGGCCTGAGCGGCCAGGCGGGAGCGCTGCTTCATCTTGGACGTTCTGCGTTTCGGAGCTGCCATAGTTCTGTATTCTGGTTAAGATTTACTGTGAGTGAGAGTGGGGCTTTCGCGTCACTTTCGGGGGAAATCATCTAAGGCATCCCAGACGCTGTTGCCACTCGGGGTGGCAGAGTTTACACCCGAATGGGGGTCTTTGTCCAGCCTAAAATCACAAAATGTGTCATTTATTTCACATTCAAGGCCTGAAATTTCACATTTTGGGTAACCCGGGAGCTCCAAAAGGACCTCTTCGCGCAATTCTTCGGTCACATCGGCAGCCGCCTTTCCCTTCACATCGACGGAAATTGTCAGCTCACTCAGCTCCACCTCATAATCAAACTCGCGCAGGCAACGGTCGCAGCGCAGACGGAAAGTGGCAGCCACCCGCCCCCGGAGCACCAACTCCGTCTCGTAAAGCTGAGCCTCGAGGCTGTACGACAGAGGGCTAACGCTCTGAGCGCCGGTATTGTCGATACCGAAAAGAGCGCCGTCGGCCTCTCCCTCCACGAAAAGGCCTTCTTCGGGAAACTCCTCAAGCGGAATAATGACTCTTGCTTGCATGGCCTTTATTGTGCATGTCCCCCGCCATCTGTCAAGCAAATTGGCTACAGTACCCCACGTCTGCCATATAATAACCCTATCTCGCAGAGTCGCAACAAGAGCAGCAACACCTATGAACATAGCGCCGAGCACTGCCCAAGCCATTGCAGATTCAAGGTCTGTTAATCATCATGTCATCCGCCGGGGATTGCCAATCGGTCGACAATGCGTTATAATACCGACATGAACCACACGGGCAGAGCAGGCATGTCGCGCCGCAGCTTTCTGAAAGGACTGGGAGCCTTGGCGCTCACTGCTCTGCCGGCCTGCCGCCGTGCACAACAGTACGCTATCGAACCTGAAGATTGCCCGGAATGGCAACGTCCCGGCGAGGCCATCAGCTTTGCCACCTCCATGCCATGGCCCACGGGTGCCATCCCGCTACTGGCCGTGTGCCACGATGGTCTGCCCACCGCCCTGCAACCCAACCCTCACTATAAACACATTCGCGCAGGGCTCCCGGCCTTTGTACAAGCCGCCATCACAGACCTTTATTCCCCCTTACGCCCTGAAAGCCCCACCTTCAACGGCAAAGCATACCCGGCTAAGGGCATGGTCGGAGCATTCCGAGCATGGCGCACAGCCCTGCGCGACGGCCGCAAAATCGCCTTTCTCTTTCCGGTCGGCCACTCCCTCCTGCGCTCGGCTCACATAGCACAATTACGACAATTCAGCGGAGCCTCCTTCTATGAATATGACCCCGTGGCCGAGCCGCGTTGCAGTACTTTCCCCGCTCTGGATGAACTGACAGAGCTCACCCTCGGTGCAGCAGCCGATTTCAACTCGGGCTGCGCTTCCCTCGCGGAACTGACAGCCGCCCTGCCGCAACTGGATGTCCTCTTCATCTTCACCCCGGCCGACCCCGCAGCTTTTCACCCCGACTTTGCCGAGGCCTTGCAACACACCCCGGCCGAAACGGTGCGTTTTTGCCTGTCTGCACCGGACCGAACAGCCGAACTTTGCCGCTACACCGTACCGCTTACTCACTTTCTGGAAGAATGGGGAGCTGAGGCAGACGCGCAAGGAAACCTTTGCCTGCGCCAACCCGTCACCATGCCTCTGCGGCAAGCGGTATCGGAATCCGAAGCGCTGCACAGCCTTCTCACCGACGATGAACTTCCCCTCGAAGAGCGGCCGGCGCTCTCGCCGGACCGGGCTCTTCTCCTGCAAGTTCTTCCGCAAGCGGAGAGTAGCCTACGCCGAGGGATTGTCGAGGGGCACCTCCCCGCAGCTCGCCGCCTTCCTCGCAGCGCGCCGACCGGAGCGATGGTTCATTACCTGCACCCTTTCTACGCTGACGGGCGCTTTGCACACAACCCATGGCTGCGCGAAACGTGGTTTCCGCTCACCGGTTATGCCGGAGCGGCAGAAGTCATTCTCCCCGGCTCCGGCGCAGCAACTGCCGTACTCGTAAACGGCAGCCTGCTGCCCGCAGCCCACATTGAGGAGTGTACCCACATCTGCCTGCCCTTAACCCCACAGACCATCCGCGCTACCCTCCCCCTCAACGAACAGGGTGCGCCGCCCTTCCCTCACCGCAGCTCCCGCCCCCTGCCGCAGCACGGCACCGGCACCTCACCTCAGCACCAAGGAGCCGCCACACCCCAATGGGCACTCCTCATTGACATCTCACGCTGCAATGGTTGCAGCGCCTGCACCCTCGCCTGCCGCAGCGAGAACAACGTCCCCACCGTCGGTCAGGAGGACCTGATGAACCACCGCGACATCCAGTGGCTGAGCATTGAGCGCTACCATGATGAGCTACATCGTACTCACTACGTTCCGAGCGCCTGCCGACAGTGCGAAAACGCCCCCTGCGAAGCCGTCTGCCCCGTACACGCCACCGTCCACACCGACCAAGGGCTCAACGCCATGGTGTACCCGCGCTGCTGGGGTACGCGCTATTGCTCCGCCGCCTGCCCCTACGAGGCACGACATTTCAATTTCCGCGACTACTCCCGCAACGAACAGGCTCTCACAGCCCGACCGACGAACCCACATGTCAGCGTGCGCACGCGCGGAGTCATGGAAAAATGCACCTACTGCATCCAGCGGCTCAACTCCGCCACTTCAACAGACGGCAGCACCCCACAAACGGCCTGCCAACAGGCTTGTCCCCGCGGAGCCATCCGCCTCGTCGACCTGCGACATGAGCCCCCGACCTCCGTTCTCACCACATTCGATGCCGTCGGCACCCGCCCGCGCACCCTCTACCTCTCAAATTAAGAGCGGCTATTACACAATATCATTTTTTTCAGCTCAGAACCATTCCCAAGTGAGCAATGACATCCGTTGCCCGAATAGCACGGGGATACCCGCGCGACATATATGCCGTTGCAGCCGCTTGCCCGCAGCACCAGCTCCCCAGAACAGCAGCCTTCATCGGAATGACCCCCTGAGCCGCCAGCGCACCGATACAACCTGCCAGCACATCCCCCTGCCCTCCGTTAGCCATATAGGGACCTCCGGTGGAATTATACCACAGCTCATCACCATTCGTCACCAATGTACGAGCTCCCTTCAGAAGCAAGATACAAGGCTGCTGCTCCACATAGCGGAGAGCACACTCAACCCGGCTCAGCTTTCCGCCGGCGGGAAATAATCTGCTCATTTCGCCCGGGTGCGGCGTGAGAATGCTCTGCGGCGGCAAGTCCCAGCCATACTCCGCAGCGAGGTTCAGACCGTCGGCATCCAACACCACCGGAACGGAACAACGCCTGAGCAAATCCTGCAAAGCTCGCACATCATGACCGGTCGGATGTCCCAATCCCGGCCCGATAACCAGGCTCTGCGCGCATTCCGTCGGAACTTCCCGATATGAGCGCACCGGCACCACCATCACCTCCGGAGCCACGCGCGCAGCAAGCAAGGGGTACACATTCTCATGACAGTACAAGGCGACCAATCCCGCACCGGCTGCCATTGCCGCCTCGGCACACATCTGTGCCGCACCGACATAACCCACACTCCCCGCGATGATATGCACCCTACCCGCTCGGTTCTTAAAACAGGAGAACGAACGGCGCGGCAACCACAGCTTCACCTCCGGTCCCGCCACCCGAGCACTGCCACCCGCAGGCAACTCAAGCTCCGGCAAGGGTATGCACAGCAAGCGCCCGACATAATCCTCCGCACCATCGGCTAACATACCGGGCTTCACGCAGCCGATGACCGCTGTCACATCTGCCCGAACAGCCGCCCCGTGCACCGCCCCCGTATCGGCATTCAACCCGGTAGGCACATCAATCGACAAAGTACAACTACGCGGACAAGCGGCCCGCAATTCATTAAGTTCCCGCACAAGAGCCGCATACGGCTCGCGCAACTCTCCCGCAGCACCACTCCCCAGCAATCCGTCAATGATGAGCACTCCCTCCTGTGCCGCCACCGGCTCCATACTCCAATCTCGCCCTTGCAAGCGCGCAAACTGCTCCCTACTCTCCGCGGAAAAACCATCCGGCTCACACACCGCCCGCAGACTCACCGGACAATCAAAATGAGCAGCCAGTCCCAGCGCATCGCCGGCATTGTTCCCCCTCCCTGCATATACCACCACGCGCTGCGGCTGCCAACCACATAACTCAGGCTCGCACTGCACCGCCTGCCACAACCGCTCCACCACGGCACTCATCAAAGCACCGGATGTCGTAGCTCCGCTCGCAAACAATGCTTGCTCCGCAGCTCGGATAACACTGCAGTTATGAACTTCCATACCCCCGAATTCTAGCACATCATATACCCTGCTGCAATCTTTTTTCTTGCTATTTCCCTCCATTTTGATAGATTAAAGAAAAAACCGCCATGAAAAGCCCCCTTCTTCTGACATATTTAGCCGCAGGCTGCCTGTCCATGGTAAGCGCCGCCACATTCTGCAATTTATCAACGGCACAATGTGACGAAAACGCCCGCATCATATACGACGGCAAGGGCAACTTCGCCGTACAATCAGGGGCCGAAACCTCAACCGAGCTGACCATCAACCTCAACTCCTTCCTCAGCTACACACGCTCCAATGACTACAAAATCGGCAATCCCCTGCTGCTCTGGGATGCCGACTTGGTCGATTACGGTCTGACCGACCTCATTGACCCGGAAGGAAAACCGGCCATCACCGGCTACTGGTTCGGGAAATTATGGCCCGATGCCGGACTCATCGAGTTCGACACCCTGCAACAATATGCCGACGAAAAAGGCGAAGTCACCCTCATCGTAACCAACAGCAGCACCAAAGGAGTCAGCATCCGCGCAAAAGCCGCCGACGGCTCCACTCCCACACTCTATCAGGCACCCGCTCTGCGCGCCGCCGGGAACAAAACCCTGACCGCCTACCGTCTCAACCTTAACTACGCCACAGCCCTCACCATTCACACCCCCTCCACGCTCGACATCTCAACCTACACTCCCCCGCCCGACTACACGCAACCTTTTATCAGCAAGCGTCCGGCAGGCTCTCCCGGACTGGGACGGGTCATGTTCATGGGCGACTCCATCACCCATGGAGTCAATGACAAGACATGGCGCTGGCAACTGTACAAAATCTTAGTCGACAACGGAATCGAGGCAGAAATTGTCGGACCTCGCAGCGGCTACACCCCGGGTTACGCCCGACTGACAACACCCGATACAGCGGAGACTTACGGCAACGGCACCTTCCCGAACGTTCACTTAGCCCAATCCTCCGGTCGCACCCACAACATCATCTCCGGCTCCAATACCGGGATGAGCGGAGTGAACTACGGCGGACACTCCACCTCCGGCACGGCAAATGCCTACAACTGCGACACATGGTGCTGCCTGATGGGTACCAACGACCTGCTCTCCGACAGCGGCTACACCCCCCTCGCTTTTGCTGTTAAAATGCACAATCTCCTCGGCGGTGAAATTCGCGCCGGAAGAACCTACCGCCGCATTCCCGACGGCGACTGGGGCAATATGGGAAAAATTGCCACTGATGTTCTGCGCGACAAAGGAGATGTACTCTACGTCATGAGCGTACCCTGCTGGGGACGCCATCATAACAACAACCAGGCGGAGCGACACTCAGCCGTCGAGTGCTACAACAACCTGCTGGCAGAATGGGTGGAAGACTTCAGCAAAGCTCACAAGCTCAATCTCCGTTATGTCGATATCAACCGCGGCATGGTTGACCCCACAGCAGCCACCCCCTTCACATGGCCGGACTCCATGTCCAACCGTCCCGGCGCTGACGGGCTCCACCCCAACGCGCAGGGGTCCCTCATCATCGCCGGCAACCTCGCGCGCGCTATGGGATTGGGAGGTCGAACAGCAGGCCTCACCCGCACCAACCTCACATCACAAGCCATCCCCATCAAACGACATACCATCAAGCGACTGAACAAATCGGACAGACAGATTCTCCCCGACAGCAACACCCTGAATCCCCAAGAAGGCTACACCATCGAACTGCAAACCAAAATCACTCGCAAGACATCCCTCCGTCTGACCCTGGCCGACGGCACAAACTCGGGCACCCTCTCCGTTGAAGAAGGGCGCATCTGCTGGGACAATTCCCCCCTCTACTGCGACAGCAAGCTGCAAGGCAATATCCGCATCGTCCGCCACAAGGGCAGCCCCACCCATAACATCATGTCAGGTTACTATATCTGGCTGGGCGACATGCTCATCGGACAGGGCCTCACCCCCTCCGGCACTACCACCGACAACGGCCTGAGCATCTCCGGCAAGAACAAAGCACCCTCCGACATCATCCTGCTGCAAACCGCCGGAGCCTACGCTCCTGCAACCACCGGCAAGAGCGACCCGGCGCATGCCTTCATCCTGCCACAGAAATAAGCATTGAGATTCAAGCTTGACAAAGAGGCAGCAAGCCTGTATACTCCGCGCCCGTATGGAGAACCAGACGACCAATATCGATCTCTCGACGCTCGACACGGAGGCCATGCGCAGCCGTCTTTCCGAGCTCGGGAGCTATCTTTGACCCCGCTTCCCTCGAAGCAAAAGCAGCAGAACTCGACGAGCGCATGAGCGCCCCGGATTTCTGGGACAACCCCGCCGCAGCCCGTGCTCTCATGGCTGAAGTCAACCCCATCAAACGCCGACTGGAGCAGTTCCGTGCTCTGGAAAGCGGACTTGAAGACGTTGAAGTTGCCATCGAAATGGCCTCGGAAGAGCCCGAAATGGCAGCAGATGCCGTTACCGAATACAACAACTGGGTCAAGCGCCTGCAGGAGTTCGAGCTCATCACCCTGCTCAACGGCCCGCATGACAATGCCGGCTGCTACATCACCATTCACGCCGGAGCCGGCGGCACCGAGGCCTGCGACTGGGCCAGCATGCTGCTGCGCATGTACCTGCGCTACTGCGAACGCCATGGGTTCAACACCGAAATCATGGAAAGCACTGACGGCGATGAAGCAGGCATTCGCTCCGTCACCATCAAAATCGACGGTGAATACGCCTACGGCTACCTGAAAAACGAGCGAGGCATCCACCGTCTGGTTCGCATGAGCCCCTTCGACTCCGCCGGCAAGCGCCACACCTCCTTCTGCTCACTCGATGCCACCCCCGACATCTCCGACGATATCGAAATCGAAGTGAAAGAGGCAGACGTGAAGATGGACACCTACCGCTCCGGCGGTAAAGGCGGTCAGAATGTGAACAAGGTGGAAACCGCCGTGCGACTGACCCACCTTCCGACCGGCATCATCGTAGCCTGCCAGACCCAGCGCTCCCAGTTACGCAACCGAGAGGAGGCCATGCGCATGCTCAAGGCCCGTCTCATTCAGTTGGAGGAAGACCGCAAGCGAGCCGAGGCCGATCGCCAGTACTCCGAGAAGGGCGACATCGCCTGGGGTAATCAGATTCGCTCCTACGTCTTCCAACCCTACCAGATGGTCAAGGACCTGCGCACCGGCGTAGAGTCCGGCAACATTCAGGATGTCATGGACGGCAATATCGATGCCTACATCGAAGGCATGCTGCGCCACAACATGTAACCATCTCCGCGAAGGACGAAGTACGAAGTCAATTTCAGGCTCATTCATCAGCCCGACTTCGCACTTCGTCCTTCAGCTATTAACCCATTGCCACTCAGAGCCATGCTTACCATCGACGTTCTCACCCTTTTCCCGGAGCTCATCAGCACCCCACTCTCCCAAAGCATCATGGGACGAGCCGCCGACAAGGGCATCATCAACGTACGAGCCCACCAACTGCGCGACTGGGCTCACGACAAGCACCACCGCACCGACGATTACCTCTGCGGCGGAGGACAAGGCATGCTCATGAAGTGCGAACCCATCTTCGAGGCCATCGAAGAACTCCGCCGGGAACACACCAAAGTCATCCTCATGACCCCGCAAGGGCGCGTCTTCTCTCAACCCGTAGCCGAAGAACTCGCCGCCCCCTGCCTGAATGGTGATGACGTACACTACATCATCCTCTGCGGTCACTACGAAGGCGTAGACCAGCGTGTGATAGACAATCTGGTGGACATGGAACTCTCCATCGGCGACTACATTCTCACCAACGGAGCCATTGCCGCCGTCGTCGTTATCGATGCCGTGGCCCGTCTGCTGCCGGGAGCACTGGGAGATGCCCGCAGCAGCGAGGAAGAGTCCTTCGCCAACGGTCTGCTCGAGGCCCCCGCCTACACCAAGCCCAACGTCTTCCGCGGCATGACCGTTCCGGAAGTATTCCTCTCGGGCAACCACAAGGCCATGGCCGAATGGCGACTCGAACAAGCCCTCGAACGCACCAAAAAGAACCGCCCCGACCTCTATCGCGCTTGGGCTGAGGCTCATCCCGAGCACTTCGCTCTCAAAAAGAAAAAGCGAACCAAACTCACCCATTACAAGCCGCGCCCCGACCGTTCTTCAGCCGAAAATCCCACCGAACAAAACAATCCTTAAAAAAAGTTCATTTTTTTTGAACGATTTTCCCATCGGCGACATCTCACCATACAAGAGCGCAGAAGTGTGCTTATTGCGGAGTGAGTTCCCGCAATGTCTTTTTCATGTAATTTCAGAGTTGATCAACACGAGCGGGAGAGCCGGGAGGTTCCTCCCGCTCGTTCGTTTTCTCCGACAAGATTTCTCCGTCAAAATGACCGAAAATCTTACCTATTTTGCTTGAACAAAAGGGCAGCCTCCTGTATAATTCGCGCGCATGGCAAAGCGGTGGTACAGCAACCCTTTTCGACTGATTTTTTTAAGCCTGACAGCAATCGGAGCTGCCGGACTTTGCTACCTTATTGCCAACTCCGGGAAAAGCGCTGCCGACAAAGCCGGCCCCCATCACAGCAACAACCGATTTGCGGCGGATGAACCGCTCCACACCATGCCCGAGCACCTTGAGCCGGGGCTCATCCTGCTCACACCGGACCGGATAGTCAACATCCCCGTGGCCGACGGCTTTCAATGGCCCGTCGGAGCCCCTAACCTCGCCATGATGTACGACGCTCAGCCCTTTGCCGCCATGAACGACAAGCGCGGAGGTCATCACGTCGGGCAGGACCTCAACGGCATAGGCGGTGAAAACACCGATTTGGACGAACCGGTCACAGCCGCCGCTCGCGGACTAGTCATTTACAGCGGCGAACCCTCGGAGAGCTGGGGCAACGTCGTCGTTATCGCTCACCGACTGCCCGACAGCAACGATGTCATTCAGACACTCTATGCCCACCTGAACGAACGCAAGGTTCGGCCGGGACAAATCGTAGGGCGCGGACAGCGAATCGGCAGCATCGGCACCGCACACAATCACTACTTGGCTCACCTCCATTTCGAAGCCGCCAAATCCCTCTGCAACGAAGCCGGCATGCCCGGCTACCACCCCGGCGGAACCATGAACCGCATCAACCCCGAGGAACTCATCGCAGCTCACCCTGCACCCTCAATCGCAGATCCCTATGAGCAAGCCCGCCGACTGCTCATCAGCGAGGCAGCCAATGCTGCCCCCACCACCACAACCACCAAGCCCATGGAGGGCACCATTCAATTAAATCCTTCCCAATTCCTTAAGCAATGAAACGCAGCATCATCCTCTTCCTGGTCACCTTCCTCATCACAGCCGGTATCGGCGGTGGTCTTTATTATGCCATCTCACAGGGCCTTGTCCCCGGCGTAACCATTAAACCCCGCACGGAGACTACAGCCATTCCCCTTGAACTGCCCCCGGCCGGCACCGAAGCCCAACAACAGCCCGCTCCTGCTGAGCCCGCCACACCGGCTCCCACTCAGCCCACAGTCACCGAGCAACCCGCTCCAACCCCCGAGCCCACTCCCGAGCCCACCACACCGGCGGAACCCGAGCAACCCTCACTGACTGACCTCGTCGACCCCGCAGAGCCGACCGAAACCAATCAGCCCGAGACCACGACCACCGAGCCCGCTGCCACAGCAAATGAGCCCGCTGCCGACGCTCAGGAAAACACCACCACCGAGCCCGCCACCCCGGCTCAGCCCGAAATCTCTGCCACCGAGCAGCAGGAAGAGCGCATCATCCTCAAACCTGCCGTCACCCCCCGCAACGAAGAACACAAAGCCGTACTCGTAGCCTGCGAGGCGCTCAAGCACGAAAATCCGCCCGCCGCCATGCAGCAGCTCACAGAGCGAGGCACCATGAGCTCCGAGGCCGCTGCCGCCCTACTGGAATGGGGGAAAAACAACAAACCCGGAGCCATCGAAGAAGTCGGCAACAGCCGTCGTGAAGATGGCGCTCGCGTCACCCGCTTCCGCGTAAAAAGCGCCGAAGGAACTCAGGATATCCTCATCGATGTCATCACCGACCGCAACGGCAATGTCACCATCGGAACCGCTATCCCCACCTCCTCCGACAAGACCGACATCACCGCAGCCAGCGACCACCTCAGCGTGGCTGAGGGATTCGTCGAGGCTGTGAAGCGCGGCGACATGATCAAGGCCCGCAGCCTCGTCACCGGTGAACAAGTGTCCGATGCCACCGTCGCCGGTCTCTGCATGGTCTTTGAAGAAGGCGCCTTCAGCCTGCGCGAAGAAGCCCCCATTCGCAACACCTTCCGGAACGACAGCTTTGCCGGCTACCTCGTCTACGTCGTGGCCCCCGGCGACCCCAAACCCGCCAACATCGGTCTGGAACTCGCCCGCACCGAACCCGGCTGGCGTGTACAGGCCGTCGCACTCGATGCCCTGCTGAGCAGCTATGAGAACAGCGCCAATGCCGAAGGCGGTCGCTACTTCCCCATCGTGAAGAACCCCAAGGGCGGCGACTCTCTGGCCCTCTTCTTCGGCTTCAATGAGTCCGACCTCACCCCGCGCTCCATCCGCCAGCTCCAGATTGTAGCCGAGCTCCTCAAGCAGAGCAAGGGCAAGCTCAACATCTCCGGCCACACCGATGACGTAGGCTCCGAGAAGTACAACCAGCGCCTCTCCGAACTGCGCGCCGATGCCGTAAAGGCCGCCCTCGTCGGCTTTGGCGTAGCCGCTGACCAAATCACCACCCACGGTCTGGGCAAGAGCCAGCCGCGCCGCCTCTACAAGGCCGATGACTCCGAACAAGTCGTAGACTACATCCGCGGTGAAAACCGACGCGCCGAAATTTACCTCGACTTCGAATCATGAACTACGCGCTGCGCCCGGTAGCCAACGGGTGTGACTTTGCCGCAGAGCTCAATCCGGAGCAGTACGCCGCCGTCACCACGGAGGCCCGCCACGCCCTCGTCATTGCGGGCGCAGGCAGCGGCAAAACCCGCACCCTCACCTACCGCGTAGCCCGTTTACTGGAGAGCGGCGTAGCCCCCTGGCGCATCCTGCTGCTCACCTTCACCAACAAAGCCGCCCGAGAAATGCTCGAACGCGTCGCACGCCTCACCGGGCGCGGCAGCGAGCAGATATGGGGCGGCACCTTTCACTCCGTCGCCAACCGACTGCTGCGCCGCCATGCAAGCCTGCTGGGCTACATGCCCGGCTTCACCATACTCGACAGCGACGACCAAAGGGCACTCTTCCGCGCCCTCATCAAGCAGATAACCGGCAAAAGCTCCTCCAAGGAACGATTCCCCAAGCCCGAAGTCCTCATCAGCCTACACAGCCTGGCCATCAACACCAACCGCAGTTGGCAGCAAACACTCAGCGATGACTACGGCCACCTCGAACGATTCGAAGAAAACATCGCAAAAATCTTCGAAGCCTATCGGCAGCGTAAAATGGAAAGCAACGCCATGGACTTTGACGACCTGCTCACCAACCTCGTACGCCTCCTGCGCGAGAACGACGACGTGCGCAACGACCTCCAAGACCGCTTCCTGCACGTCCTCGTCGATGAATATCAGGACACCAACACCCTGCAAGCCGAACTCATCGCCCTGCTCTCCGGCGGCGACCATACCTCCCTGATGGTCGTAGGGGACGATGCCCAGAGCATCTACTCCTGGCGTGGAGCCAATGTCGACCACATCTTCAACTTCAACCTTACCTACCCCGACGCCGCCGTCTACAAAATCGAGACCAACTACCGCAGCGTACCCGCCATCCTCGACATCTCCAACGCCGCCATCGCGCAGAACTCCCGCCAATTCGTCAAAACCCTCCGCCCGGCACGCTGCGACGGCAAGCTCAAACCCGCCATCGTTCCCGCACCTGACAACAGAACCGAAGCTCGCTTCGTCGCTCAGCGAATCGATGAACTCATGGCCGACGGCATACCCGGCAAAGACATCGCCGTCCTCTACCGCGCCCACTTCCACAGCATGGACGTGCAAATGGAACTGAGCCGCAACCACATCCCCTTCCGCATCACCAGCGGCCTGCGATTTTTCGAACAGGCACACATCAAAGACATCGTCGCCTGGCTCAGACTACTCACCAACCCGCGCGATGAAATAGCCTTCCGCCGCATCGTCAGCACCTTCCCGCGCGTGGGCGATGCCACCGCCGCCAAACTCTGGCAAGGATGGCTTGCCGCCGCTGAAAAATGGTTCGCAGCCAACCCCGGCACCACCACCATCACGGCACCTCACTCCGAGGTCATGAAGAAAGTCAGCGTACCCACCGCAGCCAAGCTCTACTGGGGCGGATTTCTCTCCTCCATGGACAGCCTCCACCCCGCTGACCGCGAGCTCACCCCCACCGAGCTCATCAAACTCGTGCAGAACTTCATGAGCGCCCACCTGAGGGCCACCTACGACAACTACGAAGAACGCCTCGAAGACATCAACCAGCTCACCCGCTCGCTGGCCGACATGCCTGACCTCGACACCTTTCTCAGTCAGGTCGCCCTCCTCAGCGAAGTCGATAACGACACCGTCGCCGCCGATGACGACTGCGTAACCCTCTCCACCATCCATCAGGCCAAAGGACTGGAATGGAAAATCGTCTTCATCATCTTCCTCGGCGAAGGACTCTTCCCCCACTACAAAGTCATCTCCGGGGGCGACACCGATGACCTCGAAGAAGAAACCCGCCTCTTCTACGTCGCCATCACCCGCGCGGAAGACCAGCTCTACCTCAGCTACCCCCGCTACAACGGCCACAGCTACGACAGCCAGTACTGCCCCCCATCACGATTCCTCACCACCCTGCCCGAAGAACTGTTCGAGCTCTGGAACATCTGATTGAGCCCGCGGATTACCCCCGCAAATAAGCAGCCAGCGGCTCCAGCACCTCCACATCCGCAGGCAGCCAAGTCACATCACCCAGCTCCTCGGCACTCAGCCAACGGGCCGCAATATGCTCATGCAGACACAGCTCCCCGCTCTTCACACGACATATAAAACATTGCATCCGTAATCGGAACGTCGGGTAATCCCACTCCACCACATGCAGCAGCTCCAACGGCTCCACCACAAGCGACAGCTCCTCCGCAATCTCGCGCACAACAGCCGCCGCAGCCTCCTCCCCCGGTTCAATCTTACCACCCGGGAACTCCCAACCACCATCGTGCTTATGCAGCGGACATCGCGTCGCCAGCACCCGACCATGCTCATCCGTCACCAAGCCCGCAACTACCTCAACCGTCCTGTACATCTCAGTCATATTGCGCCGCTATCATAACATATTCGAAATGAAATTTCAATTGACAATTTATTGAGTCAGGCGGCGGTGGGTGTCCGCCGAATTCTCAAAATTGTAAATTCAAAGAGCGCCGTTATCCCCATAGAATAACGGCGCTCTGTAAAACAACAATGAAAAATAATATTATTTACTTACGACGACGACGAGCAGCCAGACTGGCCAGAGCCAGCAGAGAAAGCGTGGCAGTAGTGGGCTCGGGGACAAGCTTAGTCTGAGCCAACGCATCAAATGCTTTATTGGTATTCACGATGTTGTCGCCTTCCCAACCCGGAGCAAACTGAACAGCTTCGATATAGTTGCTGTTGATATATATGCTGGACAACGAGGTGTTGGTGGAGCCCTTGAGGCTTCCATCAACGATGTGCTTTGTGGTGTTAGACCATACTTGAACACCTGAAGCATATGTTTGCACAAAGGTCAATGTTATACATTTGTCACCATTAGCAGTAGTAAATAGGCCTCCATCTGCCAGCAAGGTTTCGAAAGAAACATTACTACGATTGTTTGTAGAATCTCCCCAAATTGTCGACAAACCAGAGTCTGTTATGGTCAGACCGATGTCTCCGGCCATGTCCATCTTGATAATATTGGTGTTAGTGCTGACCTTTTGAGCCTGAGTCAGATTCAGAGTGAAACAGATATTAGTTTGAATCTGGTTAACACCATTCTTGTCATTGAGGACAGTACCATCAATAGCCGTATTATCTGTAAAAAGTCCGGTTGTGGCATTGTATAAGAAGTCACCTTCGGTTACTGAGGAGGAAAGATCCCACACGGGTGTATCAGCCATGGCCTGACTAGCCAATATCGCAAGAGCTATAAGAGTCTTTTTCATGATTATATATGTCTATATGTTAATAGTTTAAGCAGCTCGTACAGGGATACCCGTTCCCACGCGCGCCGGGAGGCTGAGAGACCTGCCCCAAGCTGCTGAGCGCATTATATCTCTTTATGAATGAGATGACAAGCAAAAATGTTGTAATTCATTCAAAAAAATTGCCTTACGAGAAAGCATAGTTCTCAAATAAATGGATTTTTTCATGATTTTATAGCTTTAAGTCATTGATTTTTAATTGTTCATATTTCATCTCATTCATAAAGAGATATACGATGTGAGATTTACAATTTATTGACCGTGAAGAACCGTGCGGAGCACGGTTGTGAAGACTGCGCTGCGCGCAGTGTGAAGA
>JAUNRC010000013.1 GCA_030535875.1 Akkermansia sp.
TAAACTAAAAAAGCCTGCTTTCCAAATTGAGTCGGAAAGCAGGCTCGGTGAATACACGAGAAGAGATTCGAACTCCTGACCAACTGTGTGTAAGACAGCCGCTCTACCACTGAGCTACTCGTGCATGAAGTGTGTGGGAGAGATTATACGCATTTTTGGTGAGAATGCAAGACTAAAATTGTGATTTTTTGATTTTTTTTGGTGGCAGGTTATTTGTTTCTTTGATTTTCATAGGCTTGCACTCTGTAATTTCGGCGCAGGAGAGTCTCGGTGACGGCGCCGTCGGAGCCTGTTGGTGAAAACTGGACTTCAAATGTGACCCCGAAGTAGTGGTGAGAGGCACCTTCTTTGATGGCAAAGAAAGGGGCTCCTTCGGGGAAGAGGGTGGCGGCTTTGCTTATGTTGAGGTCGCGGAGCCATGAGTCGGTGGCACCGGAGATGTCGTGGCGAAAGAGTTCGTCGGGCTTGTCGGAGTATTGCGCCGGGAAGGAGAAGAGGCGCAGGATGTTGCCTTGCTCGATGTCGCGGATGACCAGTAACATGGTGCCGGCGCGGCCGGGGTTGGCATAGATTTCGGCCTGATAGATGCCGTATTGGGTGGTTGGTTCGCAGACTCGCAGTTCGGGACCGGTGCCGAGGAGGCTTGCTTTGCCTTTGCAGAGCCGTTGGCAGACTTCGGGGGTGGGGTTCTCGGCGAGTGGTTGCAGGCGCTTGTCGATGGCGGTTAGGGCGGCATTGATAGCGCGGCAGGCGGTTTCGAGGTGTTTGGCTCCGCGCCAGGCCAGTAGGAGGTAATGTTTGCCTGAGAGTTCGACTGCGAGGTCGGGTAGTTCGTTTGTTGTTCCTTCGGATGGGGGGAAGGTGGAGCCGGGGGTTATGCGGACGAAGCCGTCGGGCAGGGGTTCGCCTTCCATGATGGTGCGGAAGTTTGCGTGCACGGTGCCGGGTATGCCGCCGGTAGCGGGCAGGACGAGGACGACGTGTCCGGGCTTGGTGTAGAAGGTGTCGTCCTTGGCAGCAAAGGCCCAGCGCGGGGATTGGTTCAGGTAGTCAGAGAGGAGTTCTTCATGCTCGGTTTCGAGCTTGATGAGGTTGGGGGCGGGGGCGAGTTGTTGGCAGTTGCCGGGGTCGGGCTCGATGGGGATGGTGAGCGAGGCCGGTCCGTTGAGCTTGTCAATCGGGTTGTGCAGGGTGCCGGATTGTTGGATGGGTTGGGCGTGGGCGGTGTCGTAGGGGGAGGGGACGTCGGCCTCGATGGCCAGTTGCATGAAGATGAGTGTGGCGATGCCCCATTGCAGTCCCCAGGCGCAGAGCTGGGCGACGGCGCGGCCGTTGCGCAGGCGCAGGCAGAAGCGCACGGCTGAGATGAGCATGAGGACGGCGGAGGTGATAAAGGCGCTCAGGAGGATGGTGCCGATGTGAGGGCTGAGCTGTGGGCGAAGGGATGGGGGGAGGATGTCCGGCCAGAGGATGGGTAGGCAACAGGTGAGTGCCAGCAGGCAGCAGATGCTGTGTAGTACCCAAGGGGAGTCGAGCAGCTTGCCGGGGGTGGCGCGGGTCATTTTTGCGGGGCGGGTTTGCGGGCAAACAGTCCGGGGTTGGCAAGCATTTTTTCCGCGATTTTCATGCGCGGGCTGGGGGGCGGTTGTTCGATGTAGCTGTGGTGGGCTGCTTGGAGGATGTAGCTGTCGGTTGTGAGAGTTCCTTCGGTGGTGAGCAATTGTCCGATGATGTCGGCGTGCCGGGGCAGTTGCATGGCACTGAATTGTCTGCGGACTTTTTGCACGAGTTCGGGGGTGAGCTCGGTGGGCTCGTTGAGGCGCAGGGCGTGGTCAACGACGGCGCAGTCGTAGATGTCGCGTTCCTCGGGCGACATGGCATCGAGGGCGGGTTGTTCATCAGCGGAGCGGCTTTGCAGAAGTTCCTGCGGGGCGATGGGGGGCTGTCCGTTGCGGCGCAGGAGGAGGTTGTAGGCGGTGGCGGCCAGGTCGGCCTCGTTGCAGGTGCTGTACTTGCGGATGGTGGGGAGGGCTTTTTCGCCTACGCTGATTTCGTAGAGTTCCAGTAGCATGCCCATGGGGGCGGCGACAAAGCAGTCAATCATTTCTTCGGGTGAGCCGGGCAGCATGCTGTCGAGTTTTCTCAGGGCTTTCTCGATGTAGGTGCCGTCGACTTTCCATTCGAGCAGGCTGAGTGTGTCGAGGAAATGCAGAGGTGTTTCTTCGAGGAAATGCTCGCCGTGTTCCCAATAATTCAGGCTGTGCACGAATTTATGGGCTCGTTCCGAGTCGGCCAGTCGCATGAACTCGAGCAGCAGGTAGATGTCGCCGGTGCGACGGCGTTGGTCTTGCTGGCCTGTGATGATGGCTTTGAGTCGGTGTTCCGCGCGTTCGTAGACGGGGGCGCAGTACTTGCGGATGAGGTACTGGCGGCTGGCCTCGTGGTTGGTTTGCGAGGCTTGTTTGGTGCGCTTGCTGATGTAGCGTAGGAAGGCTGCCGTCTCGTACGGTATGCGTACGGCCAGCTCTTTGGGCATGAGGTTGGCCGCGTGGAGTTCTTTGAGGAGCTCGGGTTTGCTTTGGAGGTAGAATGCGGCGTTGCAGCCTTTGCTGTTCTCGTGCAGTACGTCGGCCCCGTTTTGCAACAGGGTGGTGATGGCTTCGTTGACGGCACCGGCGTAATGCGGGTCGTGGTTGTAGCGGTAGTCCATCTCCAGTGGGTAACAGAGGTAGAGCAAGGGGGTGCCGCCGCGGGGGTCCTGCTCATTGACATCGGCGCCGGCCGCAATGAGTTCTTTCATTTTGGCAAGGGAGGAAGTTCCGTCAAAGCCGATGGCGACATCCAGCAGTGATGTCGCAGTCTGTGCCGTTGGTGCCGTTTGGTCGGGCTCGCCTGAGCTTACTGAGGCGAGGAGGGCTGTTGTCAGCAAGGTGGCTGTGATGAAACGGCTCATGTTGATGTCAGGGGGCAGGGGTAGTGGGGGTGAGGATTTCTTCCTGGTGCTCCAGCAGGAACTTGGCTGTGGCTATTTCCAGTTCGTAGGACCAGATGTCCTGTGTGGTCATGAGTTCATCGAGTTTTTCGGGATTGCTGAGGTTGTCGGCAATGGCTCGGTACATGTCGGCGGCTTGTGTGGCTCCGAGTTCTTGTATGGTTGAGACGAAGGTGTTGATTTGTTCGTCTGTCATGTTGCCGTACCAGAGGTCCTCGATGGAGGTGAGCAGGAGGGCTTTGCGGAGGGTGGGTGTGTCGGCGTTGCGTTGTTGTTCACTGAGCCACGCTGCTATGGAGCCGTTACAGGCGGAGGGGAGTCCGGCGCGGGTAAGGCGTGCGCCCCATGCCCCGGCCTGTATGGGCAGTCGGGGGTCTTGACAGAGAGTGTTGATGATTTCATCGTTTTGTGCGGAGCGGCCGAGTAATTCGATGAGTGAGGCTGCATGTTCATGGTCATCGGCTGCGAGGAGTTGTTCGGCGGCGTTGATGAGCAGTTGGCCGGGGAGGATGATGTTCGGGCAGTCCTGAAGGGCGCTGATGAAGGAGTCGGTGATGTGGGAGGCAGTTTGGGGGAGCTGTTGCCACAGCGGCATGTCGGCAATGGCTGCAGCGGTTTTTTCCGCATGAGCGGTGCTCAGCAGGATGATGGCGTTGCGCAGGGCGTCGGCATAGATTTCCTGCTGTCGGAGTTGTTCATCGGGGGTGAGCAGGCGTGCGATGGTCGTGAAATGAGGTGCGATGACTTCTGCCGGTGCGTGGAGCATGGCGGCACGGCAGACATCGGCTGCCAGATGTTCACCGCTGCGGATGTTGATGGGCGGTGCTTTCAGCTCGTGGCCCTTTGCTTTCAGTTCTTCGAGGATGGCGGGGTTGGCCGCCAGAAGGTCGTAGGCACTGAAGCCGGGGTGCTCCGGGTCTTTGTCGGCCCGTAGGTAGGGGTCGGCCCCATGATTGAGCAGAAGGACGGCCAGTTCGACGGCTGTTCGGATTTGTTCGTCACTTTGCAGGGAGGCGATGGTGTCGGCCAGACAAAAGAGAGCTGTGCGGCCGAGCGCATCCGTCGCATCTACGGGGCATCCCTGTTCCAGTAGGTAGAGGGCACAGGCTTGATGTTCACCGTCGTAGTAGCCGCCGCTGAGTCGGGCTACTCCGGGCAGCAGTGCATGGTGCTCGGGGGCAAAGCCTCCGCACTCGTCGATAAGTCGCTTGAGGGTGCTGAGCCAGCCGCGGTAGGCAACTTCCTGCAGTTCGTTGCCGCTGCGGGGGGTGCCGATGTCGAGCAGGTGGGCATATACAGCCTCGTGGGCGCAGGTCAGGCAGGTATTGTAGGTGAGAGCCGTCTCGACCGAGCCCGGGGTGGCGAGTGAGGCTCCTGCGGCTACGAGGATGTCGATGAGCTTGTTGATTTGTTCTGCCGGAACCTGTGGGGCGTAGTCCGAGGCAATGGCCAGCAGCAGGGGCGACTCCGCAGCGCTGCCCTCAATCATAGTGGGCGTGTTCGGGTCGGCTCCGTCGAGTAGCAGGCAGCGGGCAAGTTCCGGCTTTTTGAGCATGCAGGCAAGGTGCAGGATGTTGTACTTGCCGTTCTCTGATGTGAAGCGTGGGTCGGCGGTTTCGATGAAGTTCTGCACGACTTGCGGCAGTTCGGTGGGGCAGGCCTCGGCCATCCAGTCTGTGAGGGCCAGTTCATCTATCTCTGCTCGGAGCTCGGCAAATTGCACGGCGGCCTCGGGGGTGGCGCTGCCTTTGCTGCCGGCTCCGTCGCAGCCGGTCAGCAGTAAGATGGCAGCCAGAGCCAGGCACATTTCACGACGAACTCTCCTCATGGCTCTCATACTATCACAAAGCCCCTGCCGCTACAAGCAGAAATTGCACTCAGGCGAATTGCTCTGCTCAGCAGGTAATGCTTGTGTTGAGGTGAGCAACGTGAATTTCACCGCTGTGTTTTTTGAGAAGTGCGCTCTTAAGGGCTGCTGTGCATTCTTTTTCGCCGTGGACGAGGTAGACCTTTTTTTTGCTGCCTCCGGTTCTTTCGAAGTAACCCAGCAGTTCATTGTGGTCAGCATGGCCGGAGAAGGAGTCGAGGCTGAGCACTTTGGCGCGCACCGGGTACTCGTCGCCCAGAATGCGTACTTGCAGTGCTCCGTCCATAATGCGGCGCCCTAGGGTGTTAGCGGCGCAATAACCGACGAAGAGGACGGTATTTTTGTCGCGGCTGATGCCGTTCTTGAGGTGGTGGAGTATGCGGCCTGCTTCGCACATGCCCGAGGCGGAGATGATGATGGCCTGCTCGCGCAGGTTATTGAGGCGCTGGGATTCCGTGACGGTGCGTACCATGTGGAGTTGTTCGAATCCGAAGGGATCGCGTTCATTGAAGAGGAAGTCGTAGACGTCCTGATTGAAGCACTCGGGGTGAATGCGGAAAATTTCCGTAGCGCTTACTGCCATGGGGCTGTCGACATAAACCGGATAATTGGGCAGTTTGCCTTCCCGGTAGGCGCGGTTGAGCAGGTAGAGCAACTGCTGAGTGCGTTCCACGGCAAAGGCCGGTATGTAGACGTTGCCGCCGCGTTTCATCGCTTTGCGGATGGTGGAGATGAAGAGCTCGGCATCTTGTGCCGGTACTTCATGGTAGCGTCCGCCGTAGGTGCTCTCCATGAGCATGATGTCAACATCGGGTACGGCCTCGGGGTCGCGCAGCAGCTCGTTGTCACCGCGACCGACGTCGCCGGAGAAGAGCAGTCGCTTGTGCTGCCCGTCATCTTTATCGTCGATGTCCAGTACGACTTGTGCAGCTCCGAGAATGTGCCCCGCATCGTAGAAGGTGAGGGTTACTCCGTCGGCTATGGGTATGGGCATGTGGTAGCCGAGAGTCAGGAAGCGGCGCATGGCGGCTTCGGCATCTTGCTCTGTATAAATGGGGGTGGCTACAGCCCCGCTGCCGCCCTTGCGGCGGTCCATTTTGTTGAGGAACTTACAGTCGCTCTCTTGTATGCGTGCGGCATCTGCCAGCATGATGGAGCAGAGGTCGCGTGTGCCGTATGTGGTGTAGACAAAGCCCTTGAAGCCTTTTTTGACCAGATTGGGCAGGTTGCCGGAGTGGTCGATATGGGCGTGTGAGAGAACGACGCAATCAACGCTCCGCGGGTCGAAGTAGGGGAACTCGCGGTTGATGCGGAGTTGGTCTTCTCGGTGTCCCTGGTACATACCGCAATCCAGGAGTATGCGCCTGCCGTTCACTTCCAGCAAATGCTGGGAGCCCGTAGTTGTCTCTGCTGCACCACAAAAATGAATTTTCATTACCCTGTATTCTAGCTGCTTGCTTCCATTTTTACAAGAGAAAAATAACCGATTGGTAATTTTAACACAGAGCAGGGTGGAAAGCAGATTTTTTCAACGCTGATAAATGCTGTAGCATCAAACCGGATAGTTGTATGAGTGTTAGGAAAGGGTGTTTCATCTTACTATGTGTTGTGGTGGTGCCGGTCGTAGTATCGGGACTTATCCTGAGCCTTCTTGTGGGTAAGGAGCAGCAGAGTGCCGCTACGGCTCCGGTGACGTATGAACGATTGCATCCTGATGATAAGAATGATGTGCCTCCTTTCGCTGCAAATATCTATAAAGCTTGCTGGACTCATTGGCAGGTGGGGGAGTGGGCTTGGTGCTTTGATGTTCCGCCGGATAGTGAGGAGGTTTTAAGGGAATGGGTTCGAGCGAAAGGTGGTGAGCCTATGGATGTGGGCGAAAATTTTTCGTGCTGCCACATGGAACCGCCGGAGTGGTGGAGGCGCCCTGCGGATGCGAGACTTGTGAGTTATCGCTTGCTGGAGCATGGTGTAAGTATGCGGATGTGGTACTCGTCTACTGCTCATCGTGTGTGGATTATGTATGCCCGGTAAGCTTTTTTTGTTTACATCAGTTTGAGGCTGTGTTAGTATGACAGACGTTAACTGAGAACATTATGGTATATTTTGGCAGCGTGCGGGTATTGTTTCGACTGGTGGTGACTCTTCTGGTATGGGGCGCTTTGTGTCCGGCTCAGGATGGTAAGGGGATGGATAACGGGCGTCCGCTGCCGGCGGCAGAAGTCGCGCCGGATTGTAAAAGCATGCATGTGGAAGCAGATTCGCGCGAGAAGTGCAATGAGGCATTGAGACAAATGCGCGAGGATAGTTGTGAGCGCCTTGTTGTCGACTGTACGGGAGCATTTACGGTTGAGGAGGCGAAGGCCTGTGTCCGTAGTGAAGTGCTGGGAGATGCCGATGCTGCCACGTTTGCCACGAAGGAGAAACAGCTCATTTTTACAGTGAACTGGGGCGCTCATGTTGAACTTGCCTATGCCCGCCGAAACCTACTGGGGGATGTTCGCCTCGGGAAGCGTGCGCAGAGGTGTTATAATAAAGCTAAGTACATCATTGAGAAGCTTGTGAAAGACGATATGTCGGATATGGAGAAAGCTCTGGTGCTGCACGATTATCTCGTTCTCCACACGGTATATGACATGAAATATCTTCACAAGGGTGCTGAGGGTGTGTTGCTTCGTGGGCGCGGCGTATGTGATGGGTACACGCAGGCCTATGCCATGCTGCTGCGGATGGTTGGAGTGGAGTGTCGCTGTCTGTCCGGCTCTGCCGGCGGCCCACATGCTTGGAATATGGTGAAAATCGATGGTAAGTGGTACCATGTGGATGTCACTTGGGATGACCCTATCGGTGGTCGGCAGCGAAAGGAGTATCTGCATTATGAGTTCTTTATGATATCCGATAAGGAAATTCGCAGCCGTCGACACCGCTGGGATTGGGACTATACGCCGGCTACTCCATCCCTCTCACCCAAGTATTTCCTTAAACGGAAACGCTCATATGTGGATGTGGCATCGTTCCTGGTCGGCGCGGAGCGTGCTTATCAGACGGGGGAACCTTTCTTTCGCGCTCACCTGAAGAACGCTAAGAAGCAATGGAATGAATTGGCTCGCGGCTTGTACTCCGGGGCTGTTTCATTTGAAATCCGAGGGGCGACATATAGCAAGGACCCGGCAGATATCGTGACGTTGGTGTACAAGACTCCGTTACGGGCATCCGCGAAGAAGTCCGATAAAAAAATCTTTGGTTTGGATGTTGGGGAGCTTCCTGATATTAAACTTCGCGATAAGCTTCCGGACAAACTTCCTGATATAGCTGTGCCGTTTTTTGATTGAAAGCGGGAAAAATCCGTGTTGCGAGCGCAATACGCGCTTGCTATGGCGCGGCGCAGGGTGTATGATGGGCGCATAAGATTATGAGCACACTCAAAGATCAGTTGTTCGAAGAAATCCTGCAGGCTCGTCAGCGTGTGTATGCCGTGGGCGAGCCTACTCCCTTGCAGCGTCTGCACTTGCCGGGCGTGGATGCTGTGGTTTATGCTAAGCGCGAGGATTTGGGGCCGATTAAGGCTTACAAATGGCGCGGGGCGTATAACTGCATGTGCAAGTTGACGGCTGAACAGCGAGCCGGCGGGGTGGTGGCTGCCAGTGCCGGTAATCACGGACAGGGTGTGGCTCTTGCCGCTCGCCGTCTGGGATGCAAGGCTCACATCTTCATGCCTCGCTCCACACCTGCCGTTAAGCAGAACGCCGTGAAAAGTCACGGCGGTGATAATGTGGAAATTGTGCTTGTGGGCGACTCGTACGATGCTGCGTCGGCTGCAGCTCATGAGTTCGCGGACGTTAACGGACTGACCTTTGTTCACCCCTACGATGACCTTGCAACCATGGGCGGTCAGGGAACTTTGGCCGATGAGGTCGTGATGAGCGGGCAGGGGGCTTTTGACCGTGTGTACCTGCAAATCGGTGGTGGCGGTCTTGCAGCAGGCAGTGCTTGCTGGTTTAAGCGATTTTGGCCTAAGTGCCGTTGCATCGGCGTGGAAGGAGTGAATCAGGCCAGTATGAAGTTGGCTGTTGAGAGCGGTGAGCGCAAGGTGCTGCCCTATGTGGATGTGTTCTGCGATGGCACGGCTGTGCGCGTGGCCGGAGAGAATACCTTTGAGCTTTGTCGTGAGCTGCTGGATGGTTTTGTGACGGTGACTAACGATGAGGTCTGTCAGTCCATTCGCTCGCTTTGGAATGCTTTGCGTGTGGTGCCGGAGCCGTCCGGAGCCATGGGGTTGGCTGCCTTGTTGCAGGATTGGGAGGCCGGTAACATTAAGCCCGGCGAGAAATGTCTGGTCGTGCTCTCCGGCGGCAATATGGACTTCTCGCAGCTTGGGGTAGTGGCTTCTCGCGGCGGAGTGAAAGAGTCTAATCGCACGTTGCGTTACCTGCGTATTCCCATGGAAACCAAGCGCGGGCAGATATTGAAATACCTTAATCACATCCCGGAGGGTGTGCAGCTCATGGATGTGCAGTTCGGTCGCCTGAAGGGCGATATTCAGCACCCGGTTTTCGGAATATTGGGAACGGATGAGCAGTTTGCCGAGATTGAGCGCAATCTGGCCTCGCGTGGCTTGTCGGCTGAGGATGTGACGAACGATGCCGATGTGCGCTTCCGTATGATTTCCTATGACCGCGTGTACCTGAGCCATCCCGTGTTCTTTGTGATAGAGTTCCCGGAGCGCCCCGGTGCCTTCCGCGAGTTCATGAGCGGTGTGGGGCAGTTTGCTAACCTTTGCTATTTTAATTACAAATATTCGGGTGAGCAGGTGGGCCGTGCCATGGTGGGACTGGAGTTCCTGACTCTGGAGGACCGCGATGCCTGTCGTGAGTTCGCTGAATCGTTGAAGGGTACTTCCATTCAGAGCATAAAGGAGCTGCCCGATAGTGTGCGCCGCCGGGTGCTCGATAATATGTCACCCACAGAGTAAAGTCTCATGCTGATACTGGCCTCTCAATCTCCTCGTCGTCGGGAATTGTTAAGTCGTGCCGGATTTGACTTTACGGTGGTGGTGAAAGAGACTGCCGAGGAGCACGACGCCTCCTTACCGCCGCAGGTGCTCTGTGCTCGCAATGCCGCAGTCAAGGCTCTGGCTGTGGCAGCGGATTACCCGCAGGCTACTGTGCTGGGGGCGGATACCTTGGTCTTTATCGATGGCATGCCGTTGGGTAAACCGGCGGACGAGGCCGAGGCTCTGCGCATGCTCATGCGCTTGCAGGGGCGCACGCACAGTGTTTGTACAGCGGTGGCGGTGGTGATGCCCGGTGGGGAGCGGCGGGATTTTGCCGAAGTGAGTTATGTTACCTTCCGCGCTCTGAGCGAGGCTGATATTCGCCGTTACATGCAGTTGGTGCATGTATATGACAAGGCCGGAGCCTATGCCATTCAGGAGCACGGCGAGCTCATTATCGAAAAGATTGAGGGAGATTACGACAATATCGTCGGTTTGCCTGTCACGCGGCTGGCGGAAGTGCTGCGCGGCTGAGAATTATTGTTCTTTTGCTGTCGGTTGCAGGGTGATGAGAGTAATCTCCGGCGGTACTCCTATGCGCAAGCAAACCGGGGTCCACAGGCTGGTGCCGGGTGAGACGTAGAGCTGCATGTCGCCCACGCGGTAGAGCCCGTAAACGTAGCCTCCGTTCATGCGGGCAACCATTTGTTGCAGCCCCGGAAACTGGCCGCCGTGTGTGTGGCCGCTCAGTTGGAGGTCAATGGGATATTGTGCGGCTTCTGCCGCTGTGTTCGGTCGGTGTGCCAGCAGAACGGTGGGCACGCTGCGCTCCTTAATGTCGGATGTCAGTTCACTCAGGGACGGTAGGGACATGCCGGAGTGGCTCATGATGGGGTCGGGTACGCCGATGAGGCGTAGCTCTTTTCTGATGCCGCCTTCCAACTCCGTACTCAGTGAAATGACTTCACCGTCAATGAAAGTGACCCCGAGGCCGCGCAGGTATGCGAGCCATTCTTTTGTGCCGTGGAAACAGTCGTGATTGCCCGTGACGGCGTATATTCCCAATGGGCTGTCCAAATCGGCCAGTGGTTCGAGAGCCTTGCCGAAGACTGTTGCCGGACCATCAGCCAAATCTCCGGTGATGAGAACAATGTCGGGTTTCAGGGCGTTGGTGCGCTCAACGATGTCGCGGTAGAAGTCGGCATTTTTTGTACTGTCGGCATGCAGGTCGCTCAGTTGCACAAGGCGCAGAGGTGCCGCACTTGCCGGCATGTGTGGCAGCTTGATGTGAACTTGAGTAACCTGAGGAGCGACAGTGCCGCTGTATGTGCCGTGGGCTGTCAGACCCATGATGAGCAACAGCAGCGAGAGGTTGAAGGCTTGGCTGAGGCTCCGCCATGTTTCGCCCGGACGGCGCTTGCGGATGAGCCAAAGGCCGAGGTAGAGCGGCAGTCGAATTATATCGGCCGCCAGGAGGAACAGCGCGTAGCCCGTGACGGCGCAGAAGAGCCAGCAGCCGCTCCATACAACTGCCGGTGGCAGTGCAGGCGTGAAGAAGTTTTCGCCCTCTATCATGTAGAGTATGTGAAATTTGAAGGCGGCAATCAGCGTCAGCAGCAGAAGAAGAACTTTGACGGCTGCATGAACCCTCAAGGGGGCAATGGCTCGAACGGCTATGTAGAGCGAAACGGCAAGTGCAAAAATGGTGGCGTAGAGAATCATGGGCTCAGGTGGGGCTAGTGTATAGAGTCGTCTATCATTTGTCAAGAGTATAACGTTCTTGCATCAAGGCGAAAAATCTGGTAGAATGCTGCGCATGAAGTTCCTCATCACCGCCGGTCCCACACGCGAGGCTATAGATCCTGTACGCTACCTGACAAATCGTTCATCGGGGCGCATGGGCTATGCTCTGGCGGGGGCTGCTCGGCACGAGGGACATGAAGTCTTGCTTATTTCCGGACCGACCACACTCGATGTGCCTCCCGGTGTGGATTTTATTCAGGTGGAGAGCGCGCAGCAGATGTATGATGCGGTGCGTGATATGCTCCGAGGGGTGGATGTGGCTATCCTTTGTGCCGCGGTGGCGGATTACCGTCCCGTTGTCTGCGCTGAGCAGAAGATGAAGAAGAGCAGTGAGCGACTGGTGCTGGAGCTGGAGCGTACTCCGGATATACTGGGGAGCATGCGCTCGGTGTTCGGCTTTGAGGGTAAGTTGATAGGTTTTGCGGCCGAAACGAATGACGTGGTGGCATACGCCCGCGGTAAGCTGGAGCGCAAGCAATGTGATTTCGTGGTGGCGAATGATGTGTCGCAGCCCGGCATAGGCTTTGATTCGCGCGATAATGCCGTTGTACTGGTCTACCCTGACCACGAGGAATATCTGGAGAAGGACAGCAAGGAGCATATCGCCATGCATATTATAGAGCACGCTGTTATCCTGTCATGACCGTTACAATGGAAATGCTCGGCTGGAATGCCGAACTCGCGGCTGCAATGGCGGCATTGGAGCACCCGGAGTGGTACCCGGCCCGCATCATCCGCGAGACAAAAATCAACTTCACCGTTATCGCTAAGGGGAAGGGCGACCATGAGGTTGTGCTCAGCGGTAAGGTGTGGCACGATGCTGAGAGCGATGCCGATCTCCCTACGGTGGGTGATTGGGTGGCTGTAGACCCCGGACATGGGAAAGATCTGCCGGTTATCCGTGCCATGCTGCCGCGCCGTAATCGTTTCTCGCGCAAGGCTCCCGGTAAGAGTTGTGCCGAGCAGGTTATCGGTTGCAATGTTGATATCGTCGTGGTCGTAACCGATGCTGCGAGTGATTACAATCTGCGCCGTATTGAGCGTTATCTCACCCTCATTCGCAAGTGCGGAGCCAAGCCCGTGGTGCTCATCAATAAAGAGGATGTCGTGGCTCCTGAGGACATGCAGAAGGCCTGTGCCGAAGTGGCGGCCCTCGGCGTGGAAGTTTACCCCATTGTGGCTCGTTGGCGCAAGGGGTACCCCAAGTACCTGCGCCGTGTACCCAAAGGGACAACGATTACTGTTGTCGGTTCATCCGGTGTGGGTAAAAGTACCTTTGTGAATTCTCTGCTGGGGGATGAATGGCTCGAAACCGGCGGTGTGAACGAAGTGACCGGTAAGGGGCGCCATACGACGGTGGCGCGTGAGCTGGTTGTTCTCCCCGGAGGAGGAGTGCTCATCGATAACCCCGGTATGCGCGAAATTCAGATGTGGACGGATGTTGCCTCGCTGCGCGCTCAGTTTGATGACCTTGCGCGCTTGGCCTGTGAGTGCCGATTCGCGGATTGTTCGCACCGGAAAGATGCCGGTTGTGCCGTCAGAGCCGCTCTGGAGAATGGTTCTCTTTCCCGCGAGCGCTATGAGCATTTCCTTAATCTCGATGCCGAAATCGCCGAGTTGGAGCGCCGCTCCGCCAAGCGGCAGATGACCCTCGAACGTGTCACCCGTCGCGAAAAACGTAATTCCATGCGCAATCGGGATGATCGGGATGATTTGCAGCGTGATCTGCATCCCAATCGTCGTCAGCTTCATTGAGCTCTTTTTTTTTGTTATTTTGCGTTAATAGCGGCGCTTTTTGAGGCCGTCGGACGGCATTATTTCGGTACTGCGGAAGGAGTCGGCGGCGGATTTATCTTCTTAAACGTAAAAAAAATAAAAAAAATGAAGAAGGGAACTTGAAAAGTTCTGCATGTTATGATAGTATTTAACCATGGACGCTTTGCGTGCGCACGGCATGGAGTATGCCCGCGCGGTGAGGTGTCGAACGTCAGAAAGCCTGTCACATGTTAAGTTCAGCTCTCAATCCCGACCGCGCCACACTCAACTTCCTCAATGCGTACTCAGAGGAGGTGCGTAACGAAGGTGAGAAGCTCCAGAAAGATGGAGCCGTTACGCAAATTTTCGGTAATCACCTGTTCATACAGGGCAGGGTAGAAACCCGTCAGGGCATCTTCCGCACCAGCCTCCGCTTGCAGGGCAATCGTTGGTTTGGTTCGGCTACCGCTGAAGATGAAGATGTAGCGGGGGCATGCCTCATTGCTACGATGATTGAGCGCATGTACCGCGGGGCCAGTATGCCTGAGAGCCCCAACGAGCTCAATGAAATCCCCCTCACCGACGTGCTGGAGGAGAAACTTGATCGTGACTTGGATCAGAAGGAGGTTGACTTTGTTACCAAGCTGGAGAAGCGTTATCGCCGCTTTGCGATTGAGCAGGAAATTCACGACCATGACCTCGTTCGTCTGAACCCCCGCTGGGATATCACAGGTTACGAAGCTCTGGATCTCTGGCCCTCTCCTCCCCGCAACATCCTTGAGTTCTGGAATTATATCGCTTACGCCTTTACCAAAAAGCGCATAGCCTATCCTGACTTCATGAATGTCGTCACGGATTTGGAGAAAGTGCAGCGCCGCATCAGCGAGTGGGAGCGTGAGAAGGAAATCGGTACTTGGTATGATCGCATTCAGAGCGTCAATGAGCGTCCGCCGCAGCCGCCGCGCCATCCCATGCACATGCGCCTCGTCTCGACGATTAACGAGGCCCGCTTTGAGTTCCGTTATTCCGACCGAGACGATTGGACCCCCATTCGGGAGCGCAGTCAGCTTGACTCTCTCTTGCAGGAGTTCCTTCGCGGAGCCTTGCGTACGGACCCACAGACCGACATCCTTTTCAATGTTCTGCGTGATTATGCCGACCGTGAGGAGACCGTTATTCTCGATCTTGATAGCGAGGCGGCCTGTCGCGTGATGAACCGCCTGTTCCACCAACCGGCCCTTAAGGGGTATCTGGTGAACCTTGATGAGTGCTACTTCAAGGTGGTGAAAGAGCCGCTTAAGTGGATATGCATCGACGATCCCATCGTACCGGATTGCTACGGACTGCAATTGGTAACGGCTGCCGGTGTACATGTTACTCACTCGGTGCGCCAGTTGCCGGGGCAGGTAGAACTTTACCAATCCGACGAAACCGTGTTCCCCGGTCCTCCCAAGTGGTTGGAGAGCACGGAAGTGGAGCCCCGCTATTCCATTCCCAAGTCTGTAATTGACAGCTTGGACGGCGTGGAGTTCCTGCGTAAGATTGGTGCCACGCTGCCGCCCAGCATGGAGGAGCGCGTGGTGGATATCGAGATGAAGCCCACCTTCAGCATGAAGATTGTGCGAGGGCTGACCAGTGCGGATACCGAGCACGTGCTGCTGGAGGTAACGGCTCAGGATGACCCCGGCCGCCGTAAGGAAAGATTGGGTAAGGATGATTGGGAGCTTGTGGAGCAGGCCCCTGTCAAGGACCGCACACTCTTGCGCTTCATTCGTGACTACCTCTATCCCATTCCCGGTTTGCTGGAGGAGATGAACTTTACTTACGATGCTCCGCTGGCTGCCTTTAAGAGCCGTATCACCAAGCAGTTCCCCGAGAAGTTCGCTGAGTGGGCAAAGGCTATCCCCGAGACCATTAAGGTCGAGATGGACGAGAACCTGCAATCTCTCATGGCTGATCCCGTGGCCGCTGCCATTCGATTCGAGGTGGTTAATCAGGAGATTGACTGGTTCGACCTTCGTGTGGTGATTGATGTGGAGGGCGTAACGCTCAGTAAGGAGCAAATCCGAGCTCTGGTGTCCGCCCGCGGTGGTTACGTCCGTATGGATGACGGGAGATGGATGCGCTTGGAAATTAAGCTCGACGACGCTCAGCGCGATGCCGTTACCAAGTTGGGACTTGATCCCTTCGACCTCTCGGGCGAGACTCACCGCATGCACGCTCTGCAGTTGGCCGACCCGCGTGCCGCAGAGGTGTTTGACCCCAAGGCATGGCAGAAGATTAAGGAGCGCACGGCAGAAATTAAGATTGACGTAAAGCCGGATGTACCCACGACCTTGCAGGCTACGTTGCGCCCGTACCAGATTGAAGGTTTCCACTTCCTTGCCTACCTGGCAGAGAACGGTTTCGGCGGCATTCTGGCTGACGATATGGGCTTGGGTAAAACCATTCAGTCCATTACGTATGTGCTCTGGTTGCGTGAGGACTATGCCCGTCGCAACAAGCAGGGCCGTAAGAAGGTAGTCATTCCGCCGGTGCTCATCGTGTGTCCCAAGTCCGTGTTGGACGTGTGGGCCAGCGAAACCGAGAAGTTCGCGCCCGGAGTGCGCGTGCTGGTCATTCGCAATAAGGAGCAGGCAGATGTGGAGAACATCCTTGCCAACTATGATATGGTGGTCATCAACTATGCTCAGTTGCGCGTGTGCGGTGAGCAGGTGAATGCCATTAAGTGGTTGACTGTCATTCTGGATGAAGGCCAGCAGATTAAGAACCCGGATTCCAAGGCCGCCAAGTCCGCCCGAGAGCTGACGGCATATAACCGTTTGGTACTCTCCGGTACTCCCATTGAGAACCGCCTGCTGGATATGTGGTCGTTGATGGCCTTTGCCATGCCCGGTGTGCTCGGCAGTCGCGCTTACTTTAAGAAGCGCTTTGATAAGCGCAAGGACTCGCAGAGCCAAAATCGCTTGGCTGCCCGTCTTAAACCTTTCCTGCTTCGTCGTACTAAGCAGCAGGTGGCCAAGGATCTTCCTCCCCGTACCGAAGAAGAAGTCTATGCCAAGATGGAGGGCATTCAGCGCCAGCTCTACAAGGCAGAGTTGCGCCGTATTCAGAAAGCTCTGTTGGGGGTCGACTCCGACGAGTCGGTTAAGAAGAACTCCTTCGCTATTCTTCAGGGGCTCATGCGCCTGCGCCAGATTTGCTGTCACCCGGGGTTGGTTGACAAGAAGTATGCGGGCGAGAGCAGTGCTAAGCTCAATGCTTTGTTCTACCTGCTTGATCAGTTGAGGGATGAAGGTCATAAGGTGCTGGTGTTCTCCCAGTTCGTCTCGATGCTTGATATCATCAGAGCCCGACTGGAGGCCGACAGCCGTCCCTTCAATTACCTGACGGGTGCCACGAAGGATCGTAAGGCTGAAATCGAGAAGTTCCAGACGACGAAGGAGCCCAGCGTGTTCCTGCTTTCGCTCAAAGCCGGTGGTGCCGGTCTTAACCTGACATCGGCCTCGTACGTCATCCTGTACGATCCCTGGTGGAACCCCGCTGTGGAAAGTCAGGCTATCGACCGTACGCACCGAATCGGCCAGAAGAACAAGGTGATTGCTTATCGTCTGTTGACCCGCGACTCGGTAGAGGAGAAGATTCGCGTGCTCCAGCACCAGAAGAATCAGCTCGTAACCAACGTGTTGGGTGATGAAGGTTTCGCTTCCAGCCTCGACTTGAATGACTTGCAGTTCATTTTGGCACATGGCGGTGACGATACCGATGATGATATGCCGGTGATAGAGGCCTGATAAATTACCAATCGCCCTTTCCTGATATCCGAAGCGGCGCAGCCCGATTGAGGGCTGCGCCGCTTTCGTTAATTATTGGAACAAGGAGGGTAATCGGAGCAGGGAGTTTATTCTTTTTTTGCTTTCGGATGCCATGAGATAGGCAGGCCGATCGGAATAAGGTAGGCGTTGGTCACGAAATATTCACCATCGCTGCGGAAGCGTTTTTCGCAATCGGGGCAGAGATGGGTGGCAAAAATTCGTTCGTCCAGTTCATCTTTGTCGCGCACGAGAACTCCTATGAGATTGGCCGTGCCGATTTTCGGATTGGCGCAAAGGCAATAGCCGCATCTCCAAGGGGCGCGTTTGCTCTGCAGACGGATGTATTCCAGCCAGTCAGGGCATTCTTGCGGGAGCGCGATGTTTGCCGATTCTTGCAACGGAATGATTTTGACCCCATGCATGACCTTGACAAAGTCGCCGTCTTCATTCCTCTCCTGAACGTAGGTTCTAGTTCTTCGTCGATGATTGGCAGCTATATTCCCGGATGTCTGACGTTTCCCCATGTCGGCAATGTTACAACATCACAACGCCCGGTCAAGTCTAAAATGACTTGACCGGTTCGGTTCCTGAGAGAATGAGTTGGAGCAGGCTTATTCTTCTCTGCCTGTTGCGAAAGCGCTGAAAGTCGGTAAGCCGGCCGGTCGAGCCTGTTCTTCGAGTCTTGCTATGTACTTCGCCAGTTCATCGGCAGACGGGCTGGCCGGTTGAGAGAGGAGCTGGGGCATGTGGGAGTAGAGCGCGAGGCGAATGACTGATGAGGCATCTACATTCAGGTGGCGACTTGCTTTCAGAAGGATGTCGCGCAAGGTGTCATTAGTGCGCATCGTTACCGTGTTGCTCATATGAGGTGATGTGCGTGGCCGGTTCAGCCCCTGAGGAATGGGGGATTCGTTGCGATATTCGTTATCAATGCGTTTGAGAATGTCGCCCGCCTCTTTGCCCCGAAGTTTGCCGAGAGAATCGAAGACAAAGTCTCGAAACTCTCTTGCGCTTTTTTCGGCGGCTTCACTGCTGCCGTAGCGAAGATCCGAGAAATAGCGCACAAGTCTTACCCCGTGACGGACTATGCAGAAGCGCCATCCGTCAAAGGCATCGAACTCTTTATTGCAGCGAACGATATTGCTGAGCCCCATACCATTTCATCTTACAAGATAACAGGGATTTCAGCACTTCAATATAGTTGTCGTACAACTGTTTATTTTGTGCCTTTTCTGAACTCTTGGCAATCGATGGCCGCTCATTGAAGGCGGGCTGCAAATGTTAAAAATGCTAAAACGGTCTCAAGGCGGGCAAAAATGCGAAATTAGCCTTGATTTTTCGCGGGAAGCGGTGTATATTTCCTGCGTATTCTTCATTTCATGTTCAGCAGCTTGAAGCTGTTATCATGGGTGTCTGAATTTTGAAAGCAGTGAAGGCGCCGTACCTCGGGTGGGGTTACGGCGCTTTCATTTTCAAGATGTGTGCAGGAGGGCGTGCCGTAAGGTGAGAGCTTGGTGGAGCTCTTCAACGTCATGAACTCGGTGAAGGTCTGCGCCGGCATCGGCCGCCATCAGAGAGAGGGTGACAGTGGGTAGGGCAGAACTG
The DNA here is from genome assembly GCA_030535875.1 of Akkermansia sp. Taxonomy (GTDB): domain Bacteria; phylum Verrucomicrobiota; class Verrucomicrobiia; order Verrucomicrobiales; family Akkermansiaceae; genus Akkermansia. The sequence continues at coordinate 18,831 of JAUNRC010000013.1, forward strand.
CGTGCGGCTGCGGGGTTACGGAGGATTTCTCCCATAAATCGCTTGCGTGAGAGTGCCATCATCATCGGGCCGTTATGGATGGTTAATTCTCTCAGATGTTTGATAAGGGCGAGATTATGGGTGGTTGTTTTGCCGAAGCCGATGCCGGGGTCGAGGCAGATGCGCTCAGGGGAGATGCCGTCTGCCTGTGCCACGTTCAGTTGCCGGATGAAAAATTGTCGTACATCTTCAACGACATTGTCGTAGTGAGGTGCTTGCTGCATGGTCTCAGGCGTGCCTTGCATGTGCATGAGGACGATGCCGCAGGGGCGCTCGGCGCAGAGCCGACGCATGGCGGAATCGCTCAGGCCGGAAATGTCGTTGATGATGTCGGCACCGGCATCGAGCGCTGCTGCGGCAACGGAGACGTGGCGCGTGTCGATGGAGATTTTCAGAGTCGGGAATTGTTCGCGGAGAGCCCTGATAACCGGGATGGTTCGTCGGAGTTCTTCTTCTATTGCGACCGGTAGTGACCCGGGCCGGGTTGATTCGCCGCCTATATCGATGATATCGGCCCCGGCTTGCACCAAGGCGGCAGCATGTTGAAGAGCCTGTTCGGGGGAGTTATGGCGGCCGCCGTCTGAAAAGGAGTCCGGGGTGACGTTGAGAATGCCCATGATACCGCCGATAGCGGGCAGTTGCCACACTTCATTACGCAGGTGCCAAGTCTTTGTCATAGGTGAGCCGAAGATGTTTCAGCGTGCGCGATTTTTCATGCTTTGCGCTTTTTGAAGGAGCGCTTGCGGGTCGGAGAAGGTGTTTTCGAGTGAGCGAATCATCTCCGCTCGGATGGACTCCGGGTAGCTGATAGCGGCTTCTCGGAGGATGTATTCTTTGGCGCGTTGGATATCTTCCGTGTTTCGGGCGTTCAACAACATGAGGTTCAAACTGGGGAAAACTACGATGGCGCGCTTGCGTTCCATGATGTGTTCTTCATTGCCGGGCAATGCTTCGGCAAGATAGCGCTCAAAGATTTCCGTTTGTTTGCGGAAGTTGCGGTGGTAGGCTTGTACTTCGGTCATGAGCTCCCGCATCTGCTTGTCCGCTGCGAGTTCGGCTCGGAGTCCCAGAGTGTCGTGCGGGTCGTTTTCAACGATTTCTTTCTCAAGAGCCTCGGCGGCCATGCGGAGATTGCGGGGAAGTTCCCGGTAGATATGGTAGAGGGCAGAGGCACGTTGTTCTCCGCTGAGCTCACGAGCAGCCTTCAGTTGTTGGCCTCGCGCGAGGGCTTCGTCCAGTATAGTCGTGGTGGAAGCCACATCCGGCCGACTGCCGGAAAACGCTCCCCAGATTTCACCATCGGAGCTCAGAACCATGCAGGTCGGAAATGCCCGCACTCCATAGTCGCGGCAGAGTTGCTCGCGAGCGGCGCGAACGGCGGGCGGCAGCGGAGCACGGGGTAAATCAACTTCGAGCAGTACCAGTTTGTCTGCTGTGTATGTCTCGAACTCCGGGGTGCTGAGAACGGCTTTTTTGAGATTCATGCAGTAAGCGCACCAATCCGAGCCGGTGAAGTTCACGAAAATGGCTTTGCCTTCCTGCGCAGCTTGTTCGCGGGCTGCTCTCATGTCTGACAGCCATTCGGCGGCGGCACTATGGGAATGCAGGCAGAGAATGGCAGCGGCTCCGAGGGAAAAGAGTCTTTTGAACATGTCGGGGTTAGCGCTTGCCGAAGCGGCGGTTGCGGGAGTTGAAGGAGAGAAGCGCGGCCTCGAACTCATCGCGCCCGAAGTCGGGCCATAGTACATCGGTTATCCACAGTTCTGCGTAGCTGATTTGCCAGAGAAGGTAATTGGAGATGCGCATTTCGCCGGAGGTGCGGATGAGAAGGTCGGGGTCGGGCATGCCTGCTGTGTAGAGCTGATTACCCAGCAATTCCGGTGTGATGTCCTGCGGGGTGATTTCTCCTTTGCCGACCATTTCCGCAACTTTGCGGGCGGCTGCCGTTATTTCCTGCCGCGAACCGTAGGAGAGCGCCAACACGAGATTGGCGGCAGTATTGCCCTTTGTCTTTTCCAGACATTCCGTCAGTTGCTTGCGGCAGTGAGCAGGTAACATGTGCAGCTCACCGATGGCGTGCAGGCGCACGTTTTTCTCCATCATTTCGGGCAGACGTTCTTTGAGGTACCTGCTGAGCATGTTCATGAGGTAGGTGACCTCAATTTTGGAACGTCCCCAGTTCTCCGTGGAGAAGGCGTAGAGCGTGAGCCATTGTATACCTTTTTCGATGCAGAGATCCAGCACGCGCTGTACGGTTTCGCCGCCGCGCTCATGGCCTTTGGCGCGTGCTACACCATGTTGCTCTGCCCAGCGCCCGTTGCCATCCATGATGAAGGCAACGTGCTGCGGCATGTTCAGTCGGTCTGAGGGAGAATCAGAGCTCATATTCGCCGTATTCTGCCAGAATGGCTTCCACTCGCTCGATGTCTTCGGGAGAGTCTACACCGCTGGTTGTCTTGCGGCCGCGATAATCAACTTCAACCATCTTCACGCGCAGGCCGTTGTAGAGGAATCGCATCTGCTCCAGACCTTCAACAGCTCCCATTTCGTAATCGCTTTCAGGCAGTTCGAAATAATTTTTGAGGGCAGAGTAGGTGTAGGAGTACAGACCTACATGGCGACGAACCGGGCTCTTGGGTAGGGTGGCTCGGGCTTTCTCCGGTTTGCGGATGGCGGGAATGGTGCTCTTGGAGAAGGCCATGGCATAGCCATCCTTATCCACCAGAACGGTGGTGCCGCTGTAAGGGGTGGTTTTCTTGCTCTCCACCAGGCGGTCATATTCGTTCCAATCCAGATGGATGCAGGGGGTGAAGACATCGGCGGGTGCGGCTTTCCAAGCGTCGATGAGCTGTTGAATGACCCAGGGCGGGCACAGCGGGTTGTCGCCTTGCAGGTTGATGATGAATGCCGGCGGCTCGCTCTGCTGACTGACGGCATCCCAACAGCGCTCCGTGCCGCTGCGGCAGCTCTCGGCAGTCATCACGGCGGGAATGCCGGCACCGGTACAGAAGTCGAGTATGCGTGTATCGTCCGTTGCTACAACATAGTTGCAGTTGTCGTTGTGGCGGCAAATGGACTCCGCGATGTCGGCAACTCGGCGAATCATTTCCTTGCCGGCAATTTTAACAAGGGGCTTGCCCGGCAGACGGGTGGAGGCGTAACGGGCCGGGATGACAATGAGGATGGACTGTGACATGGCTTGTAATGGCTGGTTTTCCTACCCTCATTCTACCTTGCTGCGTGCCATTTGCCAAGAAAAAACGTGCCTTGTGTCAGCGGAAAGTGTGTATTTCCGCTTGACAAGGTGCATGTAAGCCACTAGAATTCGGAACTATGAAGGGTACTTATGTCATAACGGCTCTGTTGGGTGTTGCTGTCTGTGTGGTGCAAGCTGCTGTTGAGGAGGATGTCTGCGAGACGATGCAGGCGGCTTTGGCGGCGCAGGTGCAGATGCTTACCGGGGTAACGGATGCGGCTCAGGCGGCGAGTGTGCTGCCGGAGTTGTGCGCCAATCTGGCGGCGCTTGCTGCTCTTCACGGTAAGGTGCCGGAGGGTGAACTTTGGCTCTTCATTGATAACAATCCCGATGTGAAGCAGGAGCTCATCGAGCAACTGCAATTGCTCAGTGTGCAGTTAGTGCGATTGGAGCAGGCTCAATTTTACGGCAATGGCGAGCTCAGGTCTGCTCTGGCACCCTATTTTACCCCCGGCGCGGGCGCACACTGATGGTGGCCTCCTTGTGCCGCAGAAGGTCTTGCAGGTGAGCCAGTTCCTCATCCATGTACTCCGGTAGGTTGTCGCGGTGGAGTGCCATTTGTGTGAAAACTTCATCGCGATAGTGAACGGCCTCGCGGTACGACTCTTCTTCCGAGCCGTATTGAAGGTCGGAAAAATAGCGGGTGATGATGCGGCCGCAGCGTTGAATGCTTACTCTCCAGCCTTGAAAATCCGTATTTTCGTATGTGTAACGGGTGATGTTTTTGTTTTTCATGGGTACAGGGGGTTATACGGTCAGACTTCAGTCATGGAGGTGTGGTTCAATAACTTACAGGAACGGACGAGTTGAGCGACGGTTTCTTTCTTGACTTGTTCAGTGGTGAGTGCTAGCATGTAATATCATGAGAGTAGTTGAAGCCAGAATTGAAATTCCGATGGGGAGCCGTAATAAGTACGAAGTGGATGCTCAAACCGGTCGCATTAAGCTGGATCGTGTGTTGTATTCATCCGTTTACTATCCGGCCGAATATGGTTTTGTGGAGCGCACCCTGTATTTGGATGGGGATCCGCTGGATATACTGGTGTTCACCTCATCTCCGACGTTCCCCGGTTGCTATGTTGATTGCCGCATAATCGGTGGGATGGATATGATTGATTGCGGGGAGCCTGATGTTAAAATCCTGGCGGTCAATGTGGGGGATCCGCGTTATGATCATGTCAACTCCATTGAGGAATTGCCGCCTCATTACTTGCAGGAAATCCAGAACTTCTTCCGTACTTACAAAACATTGCAGAACAAGGTGACGGAAGTCGGGGAATTCTTCGGGGTGCAGAGGGCCATCGATATTCTTGATGAATCTTTTTCGCGTTATGTGGAGAGTCTGCGCCCCTGAGACTTGTTCCGCATTTTTTTTGACTGCCTCAATATAGTCTTGAGTGGCTGCTGATTTTTTTGTATAATGCGGCTCGCGCATGACAGGTGAAACACTTCAGTTAGGTCTGGCAGGTCTTGGTACTGTGGGCTCAGGGGTATATGAAACCCTGTGCCGCAATCGTGAATTGCTCGAAGCTCGGGCTCAGATTTCTTACGCTATTCGCAAGGTGGCGGTGGGGAATATCAATCGCCGTCGCGATGTGGAGATTGCTCCCGAGTTGTTGACGGATGATTGGCGTGAGCTGGTGAATGACCCTGAGATTGATATTATTATTGAGCTGATTGGCGGTACGGATGAGGCTTATCAGCTTGTGAAGGCTGCGCTGATGGCCGGTAAGCCCGTTGTGACGGGCAATAAGGCCGTGTTGGCAGTCTATGGCAGCGAACTTTTCAAATTGTCTGCCGAGATGGGTACGCCGCTCTATTTCGAGGCGTCGTGCGGCGGTGGTATCCCCATTATTCAAAGCTTGCAGAACTCCCTCATCTGCAATAAAGTGCAGAGTATTGCCGGTATCATAAACGGCACAAGTAATTACATTCTTACCAGCATGAAGGAGCAGGGGCTCAGCCTTGATGTCGCTCTTGCCAATGCTCAGAAGTTGGGCTTCGCGGAGGCGGACCCCTCCTTCGATATCAACGGGTGGGATGCCGCTCACAAGGCGCTCATTCTGGCCATGCTCGCATACGGTACACCGCTTTCGCCGGATAAGATTCACGTTCATGGTATTGAGAAGGTGGAGAGTGTGGATATTGCCATGGCGGAGAAACTCGGCTACACCATTAAATTGTTGGTAGTCATTAAGCACCATGAGGAGCAGGGGGCTCTTGAGCTGCGCGTGCAGCCCAGTTTCGTGCCGCAGGAGCACCTGCTGTCCAGCGTGGATGGTGTGTTCAACGCCATTGCGGTTAAGGGAGATATTGTAGGCGAAACGATTTTCTACGGTCGAGGTGCAGGCAAGAACCCCACATCCAGTGCTGTCATCGGTGATATCGTGTTAGCCATGCGCGAGTGTCGTCTGCCCGATTATCATACCGGGTTCCAGCCCTATACCAAGGAGCTGGAAGTACTGCCCATGAGTGAGACGGTCACGCCTTATTATGTGCGCTTTGTGGTGGAGGATCGTCCCGGCATGATTGCGGCTATCGCCGCCATGCTGGCAAAGTATGATGTGAGCATTTCCGCCACCAGTTCCAATTTCGGCTATATTGATGAGCAGGGCGTGCAGTGGAATAACCTCATCTTCATGGTACATGCCTGCAAGTGGGTGCGCCTGAAGTATGTGCTGCGCGAACTGCGTGAAAATCACATCATTGATCGTCTGCCGATTGTGTTCCGCATCGAAACTTTTAACGATTAAATAAAAACTATGGCTCTGATCGTACAGAAATACGGTGGCTCCTCTGTGGGCACCATTGACCGCATCCGCAATGTGGCTCGCAGGCTGATTGAAACTCAGCAGGCCGGTAATAAGGTGATGGCCGTCATCTCGGCCATGAGCGGCATTACCGACAAGCTCATCGGTCTGGCTCATGATGTGATGGACAATCCTCCCGAGCGTGAGTTGGATGTCCTGCTTGCCACGGGCGAGCAGCAGTCTATCGCGCTGCTCTGCATGGCCATTACCGACATGGGTTACAAGGCTCGCAGTTTTACCGGTGCTCAGGCCGGCATCTGTACCTATGGCTCCCACACGAGAGGCCGCATCGGCTCCATTGAGCCTCGCTTGGTCCTTGAAGCTCTGGAGGAAGGTTACATTGTGGTTTGTGCCGGTTTTCAGGGCGTGTCGAAAGACGGCACCATCTATACCTTGGGCCGCGGTGGCTCTGACCTTTCCGCTATTGCCATGGCGGCTGCGGTCAAGGCTGACATCTGCCAGATTTTCACCGATGTGGATGGTGTGTACACCTGCGACCCGCGTGTGGTGAAAGATGCCCGCAAAATCCCTGTGCTTTCCTATGAAGAGATGCTGGAGATGGCCTCCAGCGGCTCTAAAGTCATGCAGGCCCGCTCCGTCGAGTTCGCTAAGAAGTTCGGCGTGGTGTTTGAAGTCCGCAATTCCATGAACAACAACCCCGGTACCATTGTGCAAGAAGAAAACTCAGCTATGGAGAGCCTTGTCGTACGAGGCGTCTCAATCGAACGTAACCAGGCCCGCGTGACGGTGTCCGGTATCACTGCCCCCGTGGCGTACACCGCCCTCATTCTCTCCGCTCTCTCCAAGGCTGAGATTAATGTGGATATGATAGTGGCCAATACAGCTCATGACGGTCAGGCTCGCCAGTCCTTCACCATGAACATGAGTGACCTCGGTGCGGCGCAGGCTGCCCTCAAGCCCGTGCTGCCCGCTCTCGGCGAGAAGGCACGTCTGGAGACGGAGGCAGGTCTGGCTAAGCTTTCGGTTGTGGGTGTGGGCATGCGCTCTCACTCCGGTGTGGCCGCTACGGTGTTCCAGTCTCTGGCCGATGCCGGCATTCAGACCGGTATGATTGCCACCTCCGAGATTCGCATCACCACGACGGTTGAGGCCGGTGACATTGAGCAGGCTGCTCGTGTGGTACATGCTGCTTTCAATCTCGATCAGGTAATAGCCTGATTTCGGTCAAAAACAGCCAGAGTAGATAATGGAGCCGAACTCACCCGAGCCGTCCCCCGTAGCGGAGCCCGGCGAAGAAGAACTCGAGTTCAAACCGGTAGTGAAGTATACAGCTATCGGTTTGGCTGTTGCTGCGCTGTTGGGGATAGAGTATGCTACCTACCGGGTGGGGGTCAGCCACGGCTTCACGGACGGCGTGAACTCCGGTGTGGTGAGCGAAGAGGTCAACAATGCCGCAGTAGAAAATCTGACGCACTTCATGCAGGTGGCCACAGCCGATGAGGCTACGCTGATTAAGGCTGTGGAAGATCGGGCTAACAGCTTGGCTTGGATTAAAAATCCCGACATCCGTCGCGAAGCCGAGTGGACTCTCGCCGTGGCGCTCATGAACCGCAACCGCATATCCGATGCCGGTGCCATGCTCAAGGAGCTCTTCTCCGGTGAGGCGGACTCCGCCGTATGGGCTCATCGTGCGCTTATCACAGCTCGTGGAATGGCCTCTGCGGGGCATGCTAAGGCTGCCGGCAGTTATTACCGCTTCGCTATCCGTTCGTTCAGGAAGCTCGGCCATACCGATAAACAGGTGGAGGCTTGCTCCGAATTGGCGGAATATGTGGCCGCCTCAACGGAGGGCGGTGAGGCTCAACTCAATATTCTGAAAGAACTCTATGCTGATGTGGAGAAAATCGGTGAGCCCGCTCGCCTGCTGAAGTCCACCCTTATGGCCTACATGGGCCGACTGTACCGTATGATGGGGCAGGAGGCGCAGGCTCTGGCCTGCTTTGAAAAGGCACTGGAGGGAGCTGATTTGGATAAGGTGCCGGGCTTGGCCGGAGCTGCCGTTACCATGGGCTCAGCCTTGCTTGAAAAAGGCGACTCCGCTCGCGCAGCAAAGTTGTTGCGTGATGGTGTGAACCGTTTGGGTGAGCACCCCGGGGATGCCTCGTTCCTTGCCTCAGCTCTGCGGGACCTTGCACGTATAGAGATGGATAACGGCTCGGCGGAAAATGCTTTGGCCCTCCTTTACCGTGCCGAGGGAGCCGCAATGGGGCGAATTGATGACAATAGTTCCTATTGGCTGTGCCTGTATGACCAGCGTGGCTGGGTCAACCTTACGGCAGGCTCATACCAGCTCGCTATGTCTGACTTCAATAAGGCTTTGGTCGACAGACCGGTTGCAGAGGCTCTTCGTGCACAACCCCTCGAAGGTGCCGGTCGTTGCTGCATCGCTCTCGGTGACGTGCAGAAAGCTGAGGCATACTTGCAACAGGCTTTGACTCTGCGTGAAAAACATTATAGCAGCGACAAGGCGGTGATGGGGCGTGTGTGCCTGTTGTTGGGGCAGGCCTGTGACCAGTCGGGCAAGACTGCCGAGGCTGCCGAATATTATGGTCGAGCCGTTGAGATGTTGCCGGATGAGCAGGGAGAAACCTCTGATCGTTTTCATGCCATGCTGAGCCGCGCCTATGCGCTCTCGCAGCTCAAGGATTGGAATGCTGCCATTCAGGTGTGGGGTGCCCTCCGCTCCTATGTGGCGAAGGGGAGTTCACGTGCTCGAGAAGTGGCCGAACAGTTTGCTCATTGTGAGCGAAACGGTGCACATCTGCCGGAGGATGTTGATGAGGAAGAGGCCGCCGGTAATCCGTCTGATGAACAGTCGGAATCTCAGTCCTGATTTTATTTCACCCTGTTACCTGTCTCATGTACCGCCGTTACAGACCCAAGCGTAAAAACAACAGCCATGTACTGCCGTTGGCTGCTGTCGGCCTGACGGCTGCCGCACTCCTGATTTGGGGGCTTTTTGCCAAGGGGGAGGACATTATCCGTTTCTTTAAGGGCGAGACAATCGTCGTGCATGACAATTCCGAGGCGAATGACAATCTGGAGCGTCTGCTGGCTGACCTTTCCGGTGACAAGGCCGGCTTGTTGGAACTGGCTGAGGACTCGAAAGCACGTCTGGGCTGGGTGAAGAATGCCGACACCCGTCGTCAGTTCCGATGGTTCCTGATGTGCCGTCTGATGGATAAGGGGCTGTGGGATGAAGCCGTGCGTATCTTACCCGAGGTGGAGGTATTGGCGCCCGTGGAGGGGCTGGACAGACTGGCTGCCGCGGCTTTGGAGCATGAGGATTTCGACCTTCAGCTCCGTTTGGACCGTCAGTTGCAGGAAAAGGTCATCAATATGCCGACGGCTACCCCCTTGCTCCTGCGCTCTATTCGTCGCTCGGCGCAGACCTATATCCGCATGCATAAGAATGATGAGGCGGTGAAGGTTATTTCCCGACTGGAGATGGCATCCGTTCTGGCTCGTTTATCCGATCCGGTCTTGGCAGCCGAGGCGGCAGACCTGCAAATGATTCGTGCGGAAGTGGGCGGGGTGAAGGAACATGGCCTCCAAATGGTGCGCAATATTCTTGAGGCTGCTAAATGGCCATCATGTCCGGCAACTGCCAAGCTCATGCTCGAAGAAGTCTCGAACACCCTGCGTGATAACCCTAACCTCAGTCATGAGGCATTGAAGGATGTTGAGGCTAAGTTGCTGCGCTGTAGGGATGCCATGTTGACATATCCTGACCGTGAGCACAAATTACCCCTTTGCTATACGATGCTCGGGGAGTTGCGCTACCGCTTGGAGGATTTCGACGGTTGTGCACAAGCTCTTACTTTGGCCGGAGCCTTTGCGGAGGGCTACGGGGTGATGACACCGGAACTGCAGTTGCGGCATTGTCGGTTGCGTTCGCGTGCCAATGAGGCTAGAGGGGCTGTGGCGGATGCAATGCAGGATTATCGTCAGTTGCTGGAGCTGGAGAAGGATAATCGTGAGATTTTCCGTTGCATCAACTTTCTGGCGCAACATGCCGAGGGTGCAGAAAAAGTGGCTCAGCTCACTCGCTGTTGGGATATGATAACGGCCGACCCCACCATCGCGGAGGGGTGTAAACTGAGTAAGTCTGACATTGCCCGCCAAGTGGCTGATTATTACGTGGAACAGAAGGACTACACTCATGCCATTAAGTGGGTGACGGAAAGCATGGAGCTGGCAAAAGCCGCTTATCCTGACCTTACGGACGGCAGGTTCCTGCGTGCTAAAGTCGAGTTGGCCCTCGTGGAACGCAAGACCGGTAAGAATGATTGGGGGGCTGTTATTCACCTGCGCGATGTGGTTCGTGCCATCGAAAGTATGAGCAAGGAGGAGCGAGCCCGACTCGATGAGGCCGACTCCAAATTGTACCGCCATGCCGTGCGTGAGTTCTCCCGTACTTACCTCTTCACCGGTGATCGCGATATCGCCAAACAAGTTATCCGCAAAATTAAGGAATCGTTGCCTGATAAGGTGCGCTGACCCTGCTCATGTCTTCCCTGCATAAAAAAAGTCTCATAGCCACGGCCGCTATTTTCTGTTGCCGTTTCACCGGGCTGCTTCGTGAGGTAGTCTACACCGCACTTTTCGGTGCCACCGGTGCGCTCGATGCCTTCCTTACCGCTTTTCGTGTACCCAATATGCTACGCGATATGTTTGCCGAGGGCGCTCTTTCGCAGAGCTTCACGAGTGTCATGAGCAAGGTGGAGAAGCAGGAAGGACCCACTGCCGCCTGGGGACTGGCCTCTCAGGTGGTCTCGCAGCTTATTTCGCTCATGCTTTGCATTGTCGCCATCGGCGTGTTGCTCTCGGGATTGTTCATGCAGATGCTTTATCCCGAGCGCGCTGTGCTCCGCTGGGAGTGTGCTGCTCCGGCGGCCGCTCCGGCTCAGGTGGTGACGGCTGTGTATAAAGGCAGCGAGGAAGATGTCGACGGACGCACTCACGCGATTTTTGAATTTCCCGCTCCTTTGCAGAACCTGACTCCGCAGAGTGTCGTGCGGCTCGATAGTGTGCAGAAACTCAGTCCCGGGCAGACTGTCCGCCTGAGCACCACCCGCTCATCGGATTCGCTGTATGTGGAGCAGCAGGATTTTATCGGAATGGCGGCTGACCTCTGCCGCATCATGTGGCCGTTTATCCTTCTGGCCTCTCTTTCGGCTCTCAGTATGGGGGCGCTCAATGTGTTCGGCATATTCGGGCTGCCCAATCTTGCCAGTGCCGCATTCAATCTCACCACCGTGGTTTTCGGTTGTTTGATAGGTTGGCTGATAGACCCCGCATTCGGCCCGAAAGCCTTGTACGGTTTTGCCGTTGCCGTGGTGCTTGGTGGTGCCGCTCAGGTGCTCGTACAGGTTCCCGCCCTGCGTCGCAAGGGGTATCGCCCACGGTGGAACTTCGGTTTGCGTCTGCAGGCCGGTAAGCTCCTTTTTACCGACCCTGCCGCTCGCAGAGTGTGGTTGCTCATGGTTCCCGGGGTAATCGCCGCCGGTATCACCCAGACCAACATTTTTATCAATACTTCCTTTGCTCTTTATCTTCCCGGCGGTTCCGTCACGGCGCTTTCCGGTGCCTTCCACCTTTGGCAGTTGCCGGTGGCGCTCTTCGGTGTGGCTGTGGGAATGGTCGTTCTTCCCGGTGTTTCGCGCATGAGCTTGGAGCAGGGCGGGGATAGCGGTCGGAACATTGCCGGACATCTTGCTCAGGCGATGCGATTTGTGGCCTTCTTTGCCGTGCCCTCTGCTGTGGTGCTCGGGTTGTGGGGGCAGGAAATCGTCAGCATATTCTTCCAGCGCGGACGTTTCGATGCCTCGGCCTCGAGTCTGACCGGGCAAGTGTTGAGCGCCTATTGTTACGGTCTGTTGGGCTATGCCGGCATGAAAGTTTTACAGCCCGTGTTCCTGGCCTTGGAAAAACCTTGGGCTCCGGCTTGTCTGGCGCTGGTGGCAGCTACGATATCGGTTGTGCTCAACTACTGCTTTGTGCATGTTTTCCGATTTGAATCTGCTGCATGGCTTGCTCTTACCACCTCTGTGGTGACTACCTTGAATTTCCTTTTTTACTTTTTCTACCTGCGGCGGCTTCTCGGTACCATGGAAGTACGCATCCTCCTGCCGGGTTTCCTGCGTATATTGGCGGCCGGTGTTGTTCTCGGGATTATATGCTGGCAGGTACGAGGGCTGTTTTTTACCGATTTCCTCTATTGGGATTTCCTGCCGCGGCTGGTAACACTTGCCGTAGCTGGTGCCATTGTCGGTGGTATTTATCTGGCCGCGTGTTTCCTTTTCCGAGTGCCGGAGTTGGAGGCCTTCGCCAATCGTTTCCTGAAGAAGCGTCGTAAGTGATGGAGCTCTCTCGATATTTTACTATCGGTGGCACCTTTCATGTGAAAATAAACTTCATAAGGGAACTTCACCCTTGACATGCCTCTTTAACGGTGGTATAAAAAGTGCGTTAAGCCATGCTTCAGGAATATTTATCAGCGTTCATTCAGTTAGTGGCCGGTTTCGGATTTGCCGGTCTGATTATCGTGCTCAGCGTGATTTTCGGTCGTCGTGCGAAGTTGCAGCCTGCACAGGATGTACCTTATGAGTGCGGTAACGTGCCTGAGGGTGACGGTGCTCCGTCGTTCTTCTCGATTAAGTATTATATTGTAGCCATACTGTTCCTTGTGTTCGATTTGGAGGTGGTCTTTTTGTACCCGTGGGCTCTTGGCTTTAAGGAGTACGTTCTGACGAACGGTGCTGCTTTTGCCTCGATGACTGTATTCATTGCCGTGCTGATGTTTGCGTACCTGTATGCCGTGGGCAAGGGCGTGATTGTATGGCACCGCAACCCGGCTGCTCGCCGCTGAGCTGAGAGCCGGTGAACTGACAACAATTTTGCGGGCGGTGCCGTAGAGGGTTCCGCCCGTTTTTTTAATTCGATATGACCATGACTGATTCGATGAATGCTGCTGCTCGCCGAGCTTGGTTGCAGGAGACTATTCGCCGTCGCATACTGATGCTGGACGGCGGGCAGGGGACGATGATTCAGAAGCACGGCTTGCAGGAGGATGATTACCGCGGGGAGCGATTTGCCGACCGCTCTCTTTATCCGCAGGACCTGCGCAATAATAATGATGTACTGGTGCTGACGCGGCCGGACATCATTCGCGATATGTGTGAGCAATATCTGGCGGCGGGCTCTGACATCATCAGCACTTGCACCTTCTCGGCAACGAGTATCGGGCAGCACGAGTTCTTTCACTCCGGTGCCGGGGAGAGCAAGCATAATCAATCATATTATGAAGAAGTGCTGGCGGATGAGGCTTTGGCAGCGCTGGTACGGGAGATGAACTTAGCAGCCTGTGCCATTGCCCGCAGCGCGGCAGATGCCGCCGCCCTTGCTGATGGTCGTCCTCGTTTGGTGGCCGGTTCTATCGGGCCGATGGCTGTAACATGTTCACTTTCGCCTGATGTGAATGACCCCGGCTTCCGTGCGGTAAACTTTGACCAGTTGCGCCGAGCTTACCGTGAGCAGCTTATTGCGCTGGTTGAGGGCGGGGTGGATGTGTTGCTGCTGGAGACGATTTTCGACACGCTGAATGCCAAGGCTTGTCTGTATGCCATTGCTGAGCTTCGCGAAGAACAGGAACTGCCGCCGGTGATGATCAGCTTTACCATCACCGACCGCGCAGGTCGTACTCTGAGCGGACAGACGGTCGAGGCCTTTTGGAACTCCGTTCGCCACGCAGAGCCTCTGAGTGTGGGGATTAACTGTGCGCTCGGGGCTGACCTCATGTTACCCTTTGCTCAGGAGCTTTCGCGCTTGGCGGATTGTGCCGTCAGCATGTACCCGAATGCCGGCTTGCCCGACCCGCTCAGCCCGAGCGGATATGCTCACAGCGCCGAGCACATGGCTGGTATATTGCGAACGTATGCAGAGCAGGGATTGCTCAATTTTGTGGGCGGTTGCTGTGGGACGACCCCGGAGTATATTGCTGCCATTCGAGAGGTCGTTCAGGGTTATGCACCCCGCGCCATCCCCGTGCGAGAGCCGGAGGATACTCTGCGCCTGAGTGGGTTGGAGCCCTGCAACCATAGTCGTGCAGATGGCCTGTTGTTCATTGGTGAGCGCTGTAATGTAGCCGGCTCGCCAAAGTTCGCTCGCCTTATCCGTGAGGGGCAATATGAGGAGGCGCTGGAGATTGCGCGCGCTCAGGTGCAAAAGGGAGCTCGTGTGCTGGATTTCTGCTTTGATGACGGCATGATTGACGGACCGTCGGCCATGCGACGTTTCCTGAATCTCGTTGCGGCGGAGCCTGATATCGCTCGTGTGCCCTGCATGATTGATTCTTCCAAGTGGGAGGTGATAGAGGCCGGTTTGCAGTGCGTGCAGGGTAAGGCCATCGTGAACTCCATTTCGTTGAAAAATGGTGAAGATGAGTTCCTGCACCATGCTCGGATTATCCGCCGTTTCGGGGCTGCCGTTGTCGTGATGGGATTTGACGAAAACGGGCAAGCCAGTGGTTATGAAGACCGTGTGGCGATTGCTCACCGGGCATACGAGCTGCTGGTGAACCGTATCGGTTTCCCTGCTGCTGACATTATTTTTGACCCGAATGTTCTTACTGTCGGTACCGGCCTGCCTGAGCACGCCGAGCTGGCCCTTAATTTCTTCCGAGCCTCTGCCGAAATCCGCCGTTGTCACCCCTTCTGTCACATTTCCGGCGGTATTTCCAATGTGAGTTTTGCATTCCGTGGTAATAACCCGGTGCGCGAGGCTATGCACAGTGCCTTCCTGCACCATTCCGGCTGTGATCTCTGCATTGTCAATGCCGCCTTGATGACCCCTTACGAGACGCTCCCGGCACACCGTCGTAAGTTGGTGGAAGATGTGTTGCTCAATCGCAGTGACGATGCGACAGAATGCCTGATAGCCTATGCTCAGGAACTTGCGGAGGCCAAGGCGGTACTCAAGGCCGCCGGAGCCGGCACACCTGCGTCGAGCGTGTCAAAACCGGCCGATTGGCGAACGCTCAGCGTGCCGGAACGTCTGGCACATGCCTTGGTAAACGGCGTGACCGAGTATATCGAGGCCGATACTCGTGAGGCATTGCAGCAGTGCGGTAGCCCGCTTGCTGTTATTGAAGGTCCGTTGATGGACGGTATGAAGCAGGTAGGCGAACTGTTCGGCTCCGGTAAGATGTTTCTGCCGCAAGTTGTGAAGAGCGCCCGCGTGATGAAACAGAGCGTGGCCGTGCTTACCCCCCTGTTGGAGAGTGCATTTGCCGGACAATCGTCAGCCGCTACCGTGGTGCTGGCAACTGTGAAAGGCGATGTGCATGACATCGGTAAGAATATCGTGAGCGTGGTATTGGCTTGCAACGGGTTCCGCGTGGTGGACCTGGGAGTGATGGTGCCCTGCGACGATATTGTGGCAGCCGTGCAGCGTGAAGGTGCTCAGTTGGTGGCGCTCAGCGGGCTTATCACCCCTTCATTGGATGAAATGGCTCATGTGGCCGCGGCCTTGCAGTCTGCCGGTTTGCGCGTCCCCTTGTTGGTGGGTGGTGCTACAACCGGTCCCTTGCATACCGCGCTGAAACTTGCTCCGCATTACCCTGACGGTGTCGTGCTGCAAACGGCCGATGCCTCGACCATCGTTCCCGTGGCGAATGCCCTTTGCAGCGCCGGTCGCGAGACTTACATAGCAGAGCGGAAGGCTGAGCAGGCACGCCTGTGTGCTGAATATGAGCAGAAAAACATTCCTTTGCTGACCTTGGAGGAGGCTCGCGCCCGTGCTCCGAAATGGACGGATTCTCAGCCCGTTCCGCAGCGAACCGGCGTGTTTACTCTGGGAGTGCCCCTTGGTTGTGCCTGTCATACTCCGCAGCCTGATTTTCCTTTGAGCTGGCAGCAATTGACGGCTGCGGCCGATTGGAATATTATGTTGCATACCTTTGGCATGTTGGGGCGCGACTCTGCTGAAAAGTTGCGCGAGGCTGAAACGCTGCGGGCTGATGCCGCCGCTCTGCTGGAGCGAGCCATCGCTGAGGGGCGCTTACAGGCCCGGGGCTGTT
Organism: Akkermansia sp.; assembly: GCA_030535875.1. GTDB lineage: Bacteria > Verrucomicrobiota > Verrucomicrobiia > Verrucomicrobiales > Akkermansiaceae > Akkermansia. The sequence continues at coordinate 35,035 of JAUNRC010000013.1, forward strand.
TCGGTATATGGCCGGCCGACAGGAAGGGTGATGACATACTGCTGCCCGACGGTTCGGTGCTGTATAGCATGCGCCAGCAGAAAGTCAGCGATTCTCCCCGACTGGCACTTGCTGATTTTGTGGCAGAGCAGGGCGGTTATGTGGGGGCTATGCAGGTGGCCATAGTCGGTGCTGATGAATGGGCCGCTGAGTTCAATGTTGCCAATGACCCCTACAGTGCCTTGTTGGTGGCAGCCGTGGCCAATATGCTCGCCGAGGCTCTCGCTGAGTGTACGCAGTCGGTGGTAGAAGCGCTGTGGCCTGTCGAGGGCTCGCAGATGGTACGTCCGGCATGCGGGTACCCCAGCCAGCCCGACCATAGCGAGAAACTCACCGTTTTCTCCCTGCTGCAGGCAACCGCTCATACCGGCACCACTCTTACCGAGACTTGTATGATGCAGCCGGCCTCCGCCGTCTGTGCCCTTATCTTCAATCATCCCCATGCCAAGTATTTTGCCGTCGGCCCCATAGGGGATGACCAGAGGGCTGATTATGATAGGCGGAAAACCTCGGCCCGGTGTTGATATGCAGTATTCATCAGGCTCCATGATGGCGGATATTAGCAGATTTTCCGCCGATTTATGACAAAAGTCGTGCAAAATGCCCCGTTTACGGGGTGTTTTGCTGTCAGAATGTGGAAAAGTAACGGATAAGCTAAAGATTTTAGCTTGCAAAATAAGAATTGGCAGGGTAGAATAAGCACACGTACAACTGTACTCTTATCTCTTTTTAATCCAAATTATCATGAAACCTACACTTCTTGTTCTCGCAGCAGGTATGGGCAGCCGTTACGGTGGCCTCAAGCAGCTTGACCCCATGGGCCCCAACGGTGAAGTTATTCTCGACTATTCCGTGTACGACGCTATTCGCGCCGGTTTCGGTAAGGTCGTTTTCATTATCCGCAAGGATTTTGAGGAGGCCTTTAAGAGCCAGGTCGGTGCTCGTTTTGCCGGTAAGATTGAGGTGGATTATGCTTTCCAAAGCCTCGATGATTTGCCTGAGGGTTACAGCGTGCCGGAGGGACGCGTGAAGCCTTGGGGTACCGCTCATGCTCTGTTGGCCGCCCGCGACGTGGTCAATGAGCCCTTCGGTGTGGTGAATGCTGACGACTTCTATGGTGCCGATGCTTTCGTGAAGGCTGCCGAGTTCCTTACCGCTGAGGGCGGTTGCCCCTGCAAGGAGCACTATGGCATGATTGGCTATCCCCTTAAGAATACGCTCAGCGACCACGGTGATGTGAACCGCGGTATCTGCGGCATTAAGGATGGCTACCTCGACAGCGTGGAGGAGTACACCAAGATTAAGACCGAGGAGGACGGTGTGTGCCGCGGCGATTGCCTGACCGGCGAGCGCAAGCCCGTTGATCCCGAGGAGCTTGTCTCCATGAACTTCTGGGTATTCCCCGCAAGTTTCATCGGTCAGATTAAGGACCACTTCAACCGCTTCCTGGCTGCTCACGGTACGGAGCTGAAGAGCGAGTGCTACATCCCCACCGTTGTTGATGAGCTGATTCACAATGGTAAGGCTGATTGTCAGGTTATCAAGACCACCGCCAACTGGCTGGGCGTGACATACCCGAGCGACAAGCCCGCCGTGGTGGAGAGCATCGCCAAGCTCGTGGAGGAGGGGGTATATCCCGCTAAACTCGGCTAAAATCTCATTTGCTTCTTCTCTTATGTACGACATCAAAGCAATCGCCGCCCTCTTCGATCTTCGTGGCGACTTCGTATACGGTGAGCCCTACGGCTCCGGTCACATTAACGACACCTATCGCGTGATTGTTGACCAGGCCGGTCTGCGTGTGAGCTATATCCTTCAGCGCATCAACAGCAACGTTTTCAAACAGCCCATTCCGCTCATGGAGAACGTTAAGCGCGTGACGGATGAGGCTCTTCGCGTGCTGCTTGCAGAGGGGTGCAAGGAGGCCTATCGCCGCACCCTTACCATTGTCAATGCCAAGGACGGTAAGCCTTACGCTCAGGATGACGAGGGTAACGTATGGCGCGTGTACCCCTTCATCGATCGTGCACGTACCTACGACATGATTGAGAATCCCGGTCAGTGCATTGAGGTTGCCCGCGCTTTCGGTAATTTCCAGAAGCTCGGTGCCAATCTGCCCGGCGCTCCTCTCTTCGAGACCATTCCCGACTTCCACAACACGACCAAGCGCTTCAAGACCTTCCAGAACGCCATTGCCACCGATCCCCTCGGCCGTGCCAAGAGCGTGCAGAAGGAGATTGACTGGTACCTCTCCCGCGAGGCTGATTGCCACAAGGTGGTGAACTACCTTGCCAGTGGTGAGCTGCCCCTGCGCGTGACCCACAACGACACCAAGCTCAACAATGTGATGCTTGATGACGTGACGGGTGAGGGCATCTGTGTGATTGATTTGGACACCACCATGCCCGGTTCCGCTCTGTATGACTTCGGTGATATGATTCGCACTTCCACCTCTCCCGCTGCTGAGGATGAGAAGAATACCTCTTTGGTGACTATGCGCATGGAGTACTTTGAGGCTCTGGCTAAGGGTTACTGTGAGGCTGCCACCTTCCTGACTCCGCTGGAGAAGGAGCTGCTGCCGTTCTCCGGTAAGCTGCTGACGATGGAGTGCGGTATGCGCTTCCTGACCGACTATCTGGAGGGCGACACCTACTTCAAGATTAAGCGCCCCGAGCACAATCTGGATCGTACTCGTACCCAGATGGCTCTCGTGGAGTCCATTGAGAAGCAGATGGATGCCATGATGGCTGTGGTGAAGAAGTACTAATCACCTCATCACCGAGCTGTAACTTTTCCCCTGCCTGTGCGCGATGCCGGGCAGGGGTGCTTTTTCGGGAAGGAAAATTAAGGGAGAGGGAACCGGCAGTTGTTCGGCGGGGGGATACGACAGGATATGAGTGAGAGCTTAAAGGGACATCTGGCAGCGCTGACGGCGGCTTGTTTGTTCGGCTTGATGAGCCCGGTGTGCAAGGTCGTGATGAACAGCGGTGTGATGGATGGCCCGGCCTTGGCATCTCTGCGTGTGAGTGGCAGTGCGTTGATGTTCTGGCTGGTCAGCTTTTTCGTGCGAGGTCAGCGTGTACGAAGGCGTGATTGGCCCGCGCTCATTGCCATGAGCCTGTGCGGTATGGGGCTCAATCAGTTTTTGTACGTTACCGGGGTGCAGTACACATCTCCGACCAATGGTTGCGTGATTGGGACAAACACGCCGATTATGGCACTCCTGCTTTCAGCGGTGTTCCTGAAAATCCGCATTACGCGCCGCAGGGGGCTCGGCATTGTGATTGCCTGCGGGGGTGCTCTGTTGCTGCTGTTGGGGTCCGCTCAGGGTGAAGGCGGTCGGTTGAGCGGTGATTTTCTTTGTTTAGGCTCACAGGCTGCCGCTGCTTGCTATTTTGTGTTTTTTCGTCGTTTAATTCGGCGTTATCGGGTCATTACTCTGATGAAATGGCTCTTCACCATATCAGCCCTTGCGGTGCTGCCGATATCGGTTCCTGAGTGGCAGCAGTTGCAGTGGGGTGAACTTCAGTCCGAGGAATGGATGGGGTGTGCCTATGTCGTCGGGGTTGGGACATTCTTGTGTTATCTTCTGCTCAATGCCGGGCAGAGCCGCTTGGCTCCGCCGGTGGTGGCTGCCTATAATTATGTACAACCCCTGATTGCTGCGACTGTCGGTATTTTGTGGGGGGTAGATATTCTAACATGGCAGAAGTCCTTTGCCATTTTGCTTATCTTGGCCGGAGTGTGGTTGGTGACGACAAGCCGTCGCTCCGCCGCGCAAGCAAACGCCCCGCAACATTGATGTTGCAGGGCGGGAAAAGAAAGGGGTGCTCAGCGTGTCGGGGTTACTCGACAATTGTATCGGAGTCCGATGTCTGAGACGGAGCCTTGGCCTTGTCATCAGCGGCTTGCTGTTCCTGCTGCGGAGCTGCGGCAGGTTGCGGAGCAGCGTTGAGCGGCTGACGGGTGTTCGGGTCGACCTCTTCGCCGTTGATGAACATGCGGGTGGTCGTCTGACCGGTCGCGGCGTTGTAACTTGTCTTGACATCCACTCGCTCCTGAGTGATGCCGCCTTTGCCGTCGGACTTCCAGAACACGCGGGTGCTGAAGCTCTCACTCACGCCCTGAGCTGCTGCACCACCTCCGAGCGGAGCCACGGTTGTGGGCAGGGGTTGTTGTTGCGGGGCCTGAGCTTGTTCTGTGGCGGGCTGTTCGGGAGATGTCTGCTGAGCGTTGGGGGCAGCGGGCTGTGCGTCAGCAGCAGGTTGCGGAGTGGTTCGGCGGGCTATGCGGGTGCAGGGGCGTACATTCTGGCCCTGCGGTTCAGCGAAGATGAAGAGGTGGTCTACCTTCATGATGGCCTCGTCGCCGGGTTTCATCTGCGATATTTCATCGACAACCTGAGTCGGCTGACCGGGCTGAGAACGATCCATGCATACCGTGAAGAGCATACCTTCGGGCATGAGACCGTCACCATAGCGCACATAACGGCGATGTGCCAGATTTTCCTGCACCTGAAATACGGCAGTGGGGGTGATGGGGGTGGTTTGAGCGGCATCTTGCTGCTGCATACCTTGGAAGATGGCTCGCACGGTGTTCGAGGCCATCAGGTCGCAGTTGCCGTGAATGACTTGTCGGGCATTGTGCGGCACCGGGGCTGTGGAAATGCTGATGTCAGCCAATGCCGATTGGGCAAGCATGACCAGTCCGCTCGCGATGGTAAGGAATGTGCTGGTTCTCATATCTGGTATCTTAGACGATTGAACAGGCAAATTTGTTCAATGACAATTTCAGTTCGCGGTAAGTTTTCTGTTTATCGTGAGTCTTTTGTTATCTCTGCTTAGGTGGTCGCTTCGGGATTTTATACGCTTGACTCCGGCGCTCCGGCACGCTATACTCTCTTCATTCCTTATGGCTCGCAGAAGAACATCTTACGATCGTCGTGCTCCGTTGTACCACAGAATAACGATTATTCCGGGTATTCTTTATCTTAATATAAGTCGCTCCGGGCTTTCCCTGAGTTTCGGCCGGAGCTCAGTCGGTCGTGCCACCGTGAGCAAGAGCGGAGTGCGGCTCAACAAGAGCATCGGTGGTTTCAGCATTGGCAAGACCTTCAGCTTTTCTCGACTTGCTAAGCTGTTCGGACAGGGTAAAAAGTCTGATTGAAATTGATTATGAGTTGTGTAAGATTATTGCCGCTGCTCATTCTGAGCGCAGGCGGACAAGTGATGGCTGCCACCGGGGCAGAACCTTTGCCTGAATATGCTCAGCATGGTTTTTTGTGTGCGGTGGGATGGTTGGCGCTGATTTTTGCCGTTTTGGGTTTTATCGGTTTGTTGACCGCCTCGGCTCAGAAGGTGGACCTGCATTATGGTATGGGCGATGTTTACCTCTCCGTTCCCATGGCTTTGGCGATGTGGTTGGGGCTGGCCTCGCTGGCATTCATGGGCTGGCGAGGGGATGATTTATTGCCTTTCATGCAGCAGAAATTGTGGCTTTCCGGCGGCAGTATTGTGCTGGCGCTGGTTCTCTCTTTCTTTATGGTCAAGCGCTGCAATCCGCAGTCCGGTGTCGTGGGGGTGATATTTGCCGCTTTCGGGCGTTTGTTTGTGGACACCCTCAGTCAAATCTTCTCTCTTTTGGTGCTGTTGAGCGGCTTGTGGGTGATTTTCGGCGGCAAGAAAAAAGATGGTGGTGAGAAGGTTCCCTTTCTCGGGAGGTTGGGCTGCGCCGTTGCCTTTGTCTGGATGTTTAATCTGATATGGGGTTCCATCCGCTCCACTACGAGGGAGTCCATCAGTTCGACGAATGGTTATCTGTTGGCCGTTTTGAATATTCTTTGCATAGCTGCTGCCGGTTACGGTGCTTATGCTTACATTAACCGCACCCCGCAGCAGGAACCTTCCGCTCTTGTGGCGGCTGTGCAGGCTCAGGATGCTCAATTGGCTTTGCAGCTTATTGCCGAGAATCCGATGATGGACCGCACTCCGGCAATCGAAAATGCCGTCAGCAGCGCCAATCGCCCCATGCTCAATCTTATTATTCGTGACTTAACGGATTTGAGCTTTGCCATGGATTATGCCGAGGCTCGTGACCTGAGCTCTACGCTGAGATTCCTGCAAGAGAAGAATTTCCTCTCCACGGAGCGAAATGAACGGACTGCTGTGCAGTCCGCACGTTAATGTCGGCTCCGTAGCTGATGATTTTTTCCCGCTCGTGTACTCGGCATGAGCGGGAAAATCTGTCGGTTGAACTGATTTTGGTTTTTATTGAAAATTAAAATATATCGGTGTGGTGGGAAAATCTGCTCGACATGAGGTGGAAAATCTGCTATACTGGCTAATGTTATGAAGCTACTGACGAGTATTGTTGCAGCAATGACCCTGATGGCAGCGCAGGCCACCGCCGGAGTGGAGGCTATGCAGAATCTTCAGCGACCGCAGGCCGGACAGGCGGCGGATTTCAGCTTTGGCGGTAAGGGGGGACGCGAGTTCCTGCTGGACGGCAAGGCTTTTCAGATTCGCTCAGGCGAGATTCATCCGCAGCGTGTACCTCGCAGCCATTGGCGGCATCGCATACGAGCGGCGAAGGCCATGGGGCTCAATACGATAGCTTTCTATGTGTTCTGGAACGTTTTGGAGCAGGAGGACGGAAGTTGGGATTTCAGCGGACGCAATGATATAGGCGCCTTCATAGATATGTGCGCTGAGGAGGGAATGTGGGTGCTGTTCCGTCCCGGCCCTTATGTGTGCGGTGAGTGGGATTTGGGCGGTCTGCCGACATACCTGATTCGCGATGAGCATACGCCGCTCCGCTATACCGGTAATCCTCAGTTTATGGCGGCTCAGACCCGCTATTTGGAAAAGATAGCAGAGGTGGCCGTTCCCCGACTTTGTCGCAATGGCGGACCGATTCTCATGGTGCAGTTGGAGAATGAGTACGGCAGTTATAAGAGTACGCATGATGAGATGGCCTACATTGAATGGCTGAAGAACTTCTGGGAGAAGAAGGGTGCCGGCCCGTTTTATCTTTCGGAGGGTTCATCCAATCATCATTTGCGCTTTGTGCCGAAGGGAGTGGCCGTTGGTCTGGACCCTGCGGATAATGCATGGCAGATGACCAATGCTCTGCGCATTGCTCCCGGAGTGCCGGTGTTCTCGAGCGAGACATATCCCGGTTGGCTGCGCCATTGGGGAGAGGGCAATTGGACACCCAGCCGCAATGCTTTGAACTCCGTGCGTTGGTATATGCGCGACGGCGTGTCCTTCAACCTTTTTGTTTATCACGGAGGAACGAGTTTCGGATTGACTGCCGGGGCAAACAGCAACGCTGACGGCAGCGCCTTCCAGCCTGACCTGACCAGCTACGATTACGGTTCACCTGTGGGAGAGAATGGTAATCTGACGCAGGAATATTTCGAATACCGCGATATTATCAAGGCGGCGTTGCCGGCAGAGGTAAGTTTGCCGGAGCCGGTACATCCGGTAGCGATGGAGGTGCCGCCGTTCCGTCCCGAGAAGGTGGCTGACTTTGCGGCGCTTCGCGGTATATGCGAGTCGACGACTTATGCTCTTCCTCCCACGCTGGAAAGTTTGGGCCAGAACCAGGGAATCGGTATTTATTCCGCTACCATTCCGGCAGGCCCGACAGCAACTCTTACTTGCAAGGCTCATGATTATGCTCTTGTTTACGTCGGCGAGACTTTTGTCGGCACTCTGGACCGTCGCCATGCTCAGCAGCAATTGCAGCTCCCTGCGCGCGAACATCCTCAGCAATTGAAAATTGTCGTCGACACCTTCGGTCACGTCAATTTCGGTTCTTACCTCGAGAAAGACCGCAAGGGGCTCATCGGTAAGGTGATGTTGGGTGATAATGAGGTGCAGGGATGGCGCGTGGTGCGCATGCCGCTCAAGAGCGTACCCGAGGCGGCAAAGAAAACGGGACATGTGCGCGGTCGTGAGTGCGGTGCTTTGTACCGCGCGGAACTGAAGTTGGAGGGCACCCCGGAGGATACTTTCTTCGATATGACCGGCTGGAAGAAAGGCTATGTGTGGGTGAATGGTCATTTGCTGGGTCGCTATTGGCATATCGGCCCGCAGGAGCGCCTGTATTGCCCCGGTGAGTTCCTGCGTAGAGGGAGCAACACCATTGAAGTTCTTGATATGATGATGGTGACGGATGTGCCGCCGCCCATTTCCGGTAAGAAAGAACGCAACATGGAAGTGAAGAAGTACACGGAATCCCTCAATAACCAATGGGACTGACGTGCGGTCTGCTTGACATGGAGGCTTTGATATGATAGGGTTGCACCATGTTCTCGCTCCTTTCCGATAAGCTGGATGACACCTTCCGTAAACTTCGCGGCCTGAGTAAAATCTCAGAGTCGAACATCGCTGATGCCATGCGCGAAATCCGCATGGCGCTGCTCGATGCCGATGTTGAGTACAGCGTGGCTCGTGAGTTTATCGCTCATGTGAAAGAGCAGGCTATGGGGGTGGCCGTGTTGAAGACGGTCAAACCCGGCGAGCAAATCGTTAAGATTTTCCGCGATGAACTGGCCGATTTGCTGGGTGGTGAGGCAGCAGAGCTGAATCTCACTCCGCCTGCCCGCATTCTGATGGTAGGTCTGAATGGTGCCGGTAAGACGACAACGAGCGCCAAGCTTGCCCGCCGTCTGAAGGCAGAGGGGCGCAAGCCCCTGCTGGTTGCCTGTGACCTTATTCGCCCCGCTGCAATTGACCAGTTGGCAACTCTGGCCGGGCAGATAGAAGTTCCTGTTTACACTCCCGCACCCTCCGAGAAGGATGTTATCCGTGTGGCTAAGGATGCTCTGAAGTGGGCTGCCGGGCAGGAGCACGATGTCATTATTTTCGATACCGCCGGCCGTCAGGAGGTCGATGAAGCACTGGTGGAGGAGCTGCGCCGCTTGGCGCGTTTTCTGGAGCCGCAGGAGGCTCTGCTTGTGGCGGATGCCGCTACCGGTCAGCAGGCTGTGCGTGTGGCTCAGGCATTCAATAAGGCTGTGGGGCTGACGGGTATTGTGCTTACGAAGCTCGATGGCGATGCCCGCGGCGGTGCCGCTCTGTCGATGCGTGCCGTGACCGGCAAACCGATTAAGTTTGTGGGTGAGGGCGAGAAGCTCGACATGTTCGGGCCTTTCGTGCCGGTGCGTATGGCTGACCGCATTCTGGGCATGGGCGATATCGTTGGTTTGGTGGAGAAGGCGGCAGAGAAGATTGATCAGCAGTCTGCCATGAACTCCATGAATCGCATGATGAGCGGCGAGTTCAACTTCAATGATTTTCTGGAGCAGATGCGCATGATGCAGAATCTCGGTCCGTTGGAAGGTCTGTTGGGTCTGTTGCCGGGCTTCGGTAAGCTGCGCAAGCAGTTGCCCGAGGGGGCGCTTGATCCTAAGAAGATGAAGCGTATGGAGGCTATTGTCCTTTCGATGACCCCCGCTGAGCGAGTGAACTACAAGTTGCTTATCCCTTCCCGTCGCCGTCGTATTGCCAAGGGCTCCGGCGTGAGCGAGATTGAGGTGAACCGCTTTATTAAGAACTTCCGCCAGATGAAGGAAATGATGAGCGGTAAAGGCAAGATGGGCGGGCTCATGAAGGCTATGGGTAAGATGAAGGGCGGCGGTATGCCCGATATGTCCGCGCTGGCGCAGGGCGGCGGCGATATGCCCGACCTCTCGTCGATGATGGGTGGTGGTATGCCTGACTTTTCCGCCCTGATGGGAGGTGGCGGTAAGAAACCCAAGATGCCCGGTATGGGAAGTATGGGCGGCTTTGGCGGGATGTTCCGTCGCCGTTGATGAAAAAATATGATAAGAAGAAGCCCGGCCGTTTAGGTCGGGCTTTTTAGGTACGACCGACGCGATATGCGCACTGCGGTGAAAGTCCGCGCGGAGCCGCGATGATGCGGAATCCCAGACCTGAAGAACAAAGCAGCCGACGGCTGTAAGGCTGATTAGCCAAACACAGAGTGTTTGCCCTGCAAGGGTGAGTGTCCGTGGGGCGGGCACGAAGCAACTGCGGGGAGGTAACGAACCGTGGAAGAGGAAGTTCGAGGGGAAATCCCGAC
>JAUNRC010000101.1 GCA_030535875.1 Akkermansia sp.
TCATCGGCATGGGCAACAACCCCATGGTCGGTGCCACCGTTTCCGTGGCTGTGGCCATCGAGGAAGCCATGAACAAGTAAGCCGCGCTTCCGCGCGCGTACAGCTTACGCGTTTATAGCAACTTATTGCAACGCCTGCTCCGTAGGGAGCAGGCGTTGTCGTTTGAATGCAAAGTCCTCTTCTTTGGCCTTCGCCTTTCGTTGAAGCGCACTCTATGCGTTGCGCTATGCCAAGAACTCTTGTTTAAGCTCGCGTTGTTGAGGGGGCAAGAGTAAGCTGGTAGTCCACGACATCGAGCACTTGTCCGAACTTCTCACCAACGGCTTGAAAATGCGAGACTTGCCGGAAACCCAGCGACTCGTGAAAGCGGCAACTGCGCTCATTCCCTTGTGTGATGCAGGCTACCAGCACCCGACATCCGGCCTCGCGGCAGCGCTTGATAAGCTCCTCCATCAGCCGGTACCCTATCCCCTTTCCGCAGGCCTGTTCCTTGAGATAAATGGTGCTCTCCCATGTGCGGGCGTAGGCGGCGCGCTCCTTCCAGCGGTGAGCGTAGCAGTAGCCCAGCAGTTCTCCGTCCTGCTCCCATACGATGTAGGGACATTCCGCTGCGTAGGCCTCGATGCGAGCCTCCATGGCCTGCGGACTGAGGGGCGATGTCTCGAAGGAAATCGTCGTTCCCTGCACATATTCATTGTAGATGGCTGCGATGGCGGCTGCATCTTTCCGGGATTGTACCTCGCGTATCATGGCGCTTTCTATGCTATATGATGTCGCAATCTCAGTCAAGCTCAGACGGGGAAATCTCGCCGTTTCTCTGGGCGGTCTGGAGTTCCTTGAATATGTCAGCTCGGAAGATGGTGAATGCAACAGGGCTAAGTTTGTTCGCGTGGGGGATTATCACCCCGAGAACTGTGCTACTCCGTTGCAACTGGCCTTGTCGCATGGTATGAAAAGAGTGCGCGACAGCATAAAGCCCGGCTTCGGCTCATATATAGGGTTCGATGTTAAGGCGCTTGCTGTTAATGCCTCCCTTCAAATTGCCGAAGAGCTCAGAACTCAACTACATGCCGGCAATGAAAATACCTTCGCCTATCTATTATAACGTTCGGCAAATAATCGGACTGTTTGCGACTATAAGCGAGCCAAATTTCAGAGCCCGCAAGGCGGGGCTATCTTCAAAATTGCAGGTCTGCCTCATTGCCGAACTCTATACAATGACGTTAGGAGCCCGAGCTTCATGTCTACTCCCTCGTGTGCTTAGTGCCGCGAGGGATTTTTTCTGGTACTGATTGTCATAAAAAGCCCGACAGGTGCGGGAGTATCCTGTCGGGCCGTGTGTGTGGGGGAAGCGTTGATTAACGGCGGTACTTACTGCGATTTCCGAAGGAGTAGCTATCCGAGTAACTGCTGCATGAACTCGGGCTATAATTTTCGTATTCATAACCCGGTTCTGCCGGTATATTGCTGCTACTTCCCGTCAGTTTGACGATATCGTCGGCAATTTCCTTGATTTTCTCATCGACTCGGTCTATGATGCTCTTTTGTTGTTCAATTTTGATATTCAGCGAAGAAATAGCCTGATCGATGCCGGAGTAACGCTTGTTGCCGCGGGGAAGTTGGTGGGCAACTCGAATCTTCTTTTTGTCGAAGGGAGCCATGTACCAATGGCGACAAGCTCCGGTTATACCCTGTGAGTCGCAGTGGCCGGAGCTGCAACTGCGGCATTTTTCGTGCAGCATGATTTTATGCTTGAAGAGGGCAATGTGCTTGTAGCAGTTGCTCTTGCGCTTGTACATGTTTTTCATGCTGCGCTGCAGGGAGCCGAGCTCCTTCTTGTCTTCGTCCGTCAGCTCTTTGAGTTCTTCGTTACTTTCGCCCTCATTGTCATCTTCTGCCGAACTTCCGGAGTCGGCGCTGATGATATCACTCTCCTCTTCTTCCGTGTCGGCATCGGAGGGGGTGTCTGACGTGTCTTCTTTCTTGTCTGCCTGCTGTTCTTCTTCTTCATCGAAGGCCTCTTCCTCTTCGGCAGATTGATCGGAGAAAGGATTAAGAGTGCTGCCAAGGGCTGATATGATGTTTTCTTTCTCGGGCGCCGGAGTGGATGCCGTTTCGGGCTTGCCGGTTGTGGGAGCCTGCTCCGAAGTGGGGGCCGGGGTAGGAGCCGGGGTAGGGGCCGGCTCGGTGCTTGACGGTGCAGGAGTTGTGGTCGGCTCTTCTGCGGGGGCCGGAGTAGGAGCGGGGGCCGGTTCTGCAGACGCGGTGGTTTCGGGGGCGGGTTGAGACTTCGACTGAAGAGGGGTAATGTCGAAATCTTCATCATTTACGATTTCTTCCGCTTGTTCCGATTGCTGTTCGTTAGGCGCATCGTCCTTGAATATGAAGTATGCCGTGATGATAAGCAGTAACAGGACAAGCTGGCAGATGAGAAATTGTGCCAGCGACATCGGGCGTCGGAGCCCTTGTTCCGGTTGGACCGGGGCTTGCGGCTCGGGGAATGGCGGGGGCTCCGTCGGTGCGGTGCTTGCCGGACTAAGAATCGGCGGGACGGGATGCGGATATTCAGGCTCTTCCTCGCAGGGTGTGAGAGCAGTTGTCGATTCGTCTGTGAGCGGCGACGGCTCTGCTGCAAATGTGGGCAAGGCCTGCGGGTGAGGCTCGGGAGTTGCGGGATGGTTATCAGCAGTCGGCAGAGCGTTTATCAGAGCGGTCAGTTCGTCAGCGGTGGGTAATGGCTCTTCCTCCGGTTGGGGGCCTTCCGTTGGCTGTTCTTCCTGAGCTGCCTGCAAGGGAAAGTGCTTGTAGAGCGGCTCCCAGTCCGACAGACCTTCGAACCATACGGTTGTTCCTTCCTCATATTTACCGGCAACAACCCGTGAATAGAGCGCCTCGGCTCCGTAAGGGCCTTCTTGTTGACCGTTAGGCTTGGTGATAAAATATTCGTCCATATTCTGAGAGTAATTGAGGAAAGATTATTCTTGTTGGTGCCATCTTATAATGTATAGGGCGAAATAGCAAGGAAAATAACTATAAAGCGATATTTTTACCGAACTGCGTCTCTATTATTGATGAGGCAATTAAAGATTAATGTGTTATCCGTATTGGTGGTGACGGACA
>JAUNRC010000052.1 GCA_030535875.1 Akkermansia sp.
AAGGATGCGCTCTACCCCTGAGCTACAGAAGCGTTATTGGCTCTTGTTGTCCCGGTCGGGACGTGAAAGCGCAGGGAGTTTACAACATTTTCTTCCTACTGTCAACCACAAAATCTAAAATTTTTTATTCTTTTTTGCACATTTATTATAACATCCTGATACTCAAACATCCAAAATGATAGATTTTTTCCTTGAAAAATGCTCGGGGTAGATGGAAAGTAGGTGCCTATGAAGACAATTACACTCATAACCACCGTTGCGCTGAGCAGCCTGACTGCTTTTGCAACCCCGAATTCCGCCACTCCGACCACCACAACCGCCGCCGATAAAGCCGCAGAATGCTGCGACAAGGCAAAGGACGGCACTTGTGACGACACTTGCTGGCTGGACATCGAAACGATTACCGTCGAGGCTGCCAACGGCAACCCGATTGCTCAGTACACAATTGCCTGGCTTACCGACAACGGTACTGAGAACACCCCGAAGGACCCGGAGAAAGCCGGCGAATGGTACAAAAAAGCTCTTCCCGGCTTGGAAAAAGCAGCCAAGGAGGGAGACCCCACCGCCTGCCGCGCTCTTGCCCGCATGTATGCCACCGGCAAGGGTGTAGAAAAGAACCCCGAGAAGGCTGCCGAAATCATGAAGTGGTGCAAGCAGTGCGAGGAAAAGAAGGCTGCGGACAGCGCAGCTCCCGCCCCCTCTCCCGAGGCTGCTGCCGACACGCAGTCAGCCCCTGCCGAGATGTAAGCACAGAGTTGTCTGTACTGTGTGGTGTTGCGTCCGCTCCCGGTGCACGGGGGCGGACGCTTGTTTAATCGTAAAAAACACGAGTAAGAAAAAGACCTTGGGGCGGGGCGCAATGGCGGGTTTTCGCCCCATTGAACTCAGTGAGCATGCGGCGCAATTCTTCCCGACTCATTTTACCGGCGGCCACTTGGTACGCCGTACCGACGAGCATGCGAACCATGCGATACATGAAACCATTGCCGTGAAATCGCAGGCGCAGCACTTCCCCACCCTGCTCCGAACTGACATCAGCCGCATAAATCGTGCGCCTGTAATAATCCTCGGGAGCGGGCTCAGGCTCATTACCACGCCGCGCCGCGAAACGTCTGAAATCGTGCGTACCGACATATACAGCCAGTGCCGCCCGCAAAGCAGCGACATCCACCCCCATAGGACGGTGCCACATGCGCCCATCATCGAACGGACTGAGCACAGGAGCCGTAGAAATGAGGTACTCGTATATTTTCCCGCATGCATTGAAACGAGCGTGAAAATCATCCGCCACCCGCTCTACCCGCAAGATACGAATGCTGCCGGGCAAGTGAGCATTCAGAGCAGCTCGCCAGTTCTCCGGGCTCATGCGACAGCTCTCAGGAACGTCAGCATGAAAACACTGTGCCAGAGCATGCACCCCCGCATCCGTCCGTCCGGAAGCCGCAATGCGCAGAGGCGATTTCAGGATAGCGCCAAAGGCCCCCTCCAGAACATCCTGAATGGTATTGCCGCCGGCTTGGCTTTGCCAGCCGTGCCAATCGCCGCCGTTATAAGCGCAGGTGAATAGTAATCTTGGCATAGTAAATCCGTTATGAACAAATAGAGCCGCAACACCCTCTCAGGCGGTTGCGGCTCTCGATTACGAAAGTCAGACTTCTGACAGAGGGGGCTTTACAGATCCAGATCCAGGCTCATATCATCGCCACCCTCCATGAGGGATTCCTCACCCTCTGCGGAGTCATCCAGAGAAGAATCCTCCTCCTCGGACACCTCTTCCTCACCGGAGGGCTCTTCCTCAGTAGCCTCCTCAGCGGGCTCTTCCTCGGTAGCGGCGGGTTCATCCTCAACAGCGGGCTCTTCCTCTGCAGGCTCTTCCTCGGCGGACTCTTCAGCAGGAGCGTCTTCCTCTGCGGGCTCCTCAGCAGCCTCCTCAGCGGGAGCTTCCTCCTCATCCGGCACGGCCACGGCAGCAGGAATAGCGGGCACATCGGAGTCGTCATCCATCTTGGTCATGGGGATGGAGTCGGGAGTCACGCGATAAGAGAGGGCATTGCGGAGAGCGTCGGAACCATAATATTCAGGGAAGTTACCGGGAGTGTCGTGCGTACCGGTTGAATCCTGAATATATGTCGTGCCGGCCTTCTTACGGTCAGCGGCGGAAGCCTGAGCACCGGCACCATTGGCAGCACCTACGGCAAGAATGAGCTTGTCGCGATCAATTTCACCATCGCCGGAACCTACGGGAGCACTGGCCTGAATACGGCCAATCTCGGCGGCAAGCTGAGCAAGAGCCTCGCCATAGGCAGCACCTTCGCTGCCTTCGGAGTCAACAGCGCTGCGGGTCAAAGCAGTCTCGTTGAGAGCAAAGGGACGAGCACCGGCATTCTGCATGCGCTTGTTGATAGCCTCCACACGCGGGGCAGCAGCCTCAGCCGTGCGGAAATCGGTTACCTTCTGCAACTCGGAGGTCAGCTCCTGAGTGAGTTCAAGTGCAGTTTTTTCTTCCTTCTGGCAGGAGGTGAGCACACTCATTGCCAGAAAGGCAAACGAAGGGATGAGGAGAAAACGTTTCATGGAGGAAATAAGATAAGCTACTCTCTGAAATTAGCAGGATTTTTCTATTCTGTCAAGGTAAACTGTTCGGAATAGAGAAAAAATTATCACTTTTAGTCATTTAGCGGAGGATTTGGAAGAATATCGGCGTAAATTCCGGGGGAGGAACGTTCTATCGTCGTAGCCCCCACACAGCGGGTATAAAACTCCGCAGGCCCCACACCGCCGATAACGGCATAGGCATAGCCCAGACTACGCATGCGCTCCAGAGCCGTCACCAGCAACGCACGGCCCACACCGGTTCCGCGAGCGGTCTCACCCACTCCCATGGGACCGATAAAGCCACGCGCCGTGGTATCGAAACAGGCAAAACCGATAATGGCATTCTCGCGAGTGGCAATCACACAACCAATGGGCTGATGACTCATCGCTATGCGGCATTCGCTCACCCAACGAGCGCTGAAGTTACGACCCACCCAATCCTCGAGGATGTGCGCCTCGAAAGGATTGCAGGTACGAATGGTTATCCCCTGCTCTGCCGCCGCAGCGCGCAATGGAGCTCCCTCCGGCAGCTCATAGAGCCTTACGAGCATATCCTGCATGTTTACAACACAATTTCAGGGTTTATCTTGAACAATGAGCGGGAGTGCACTTGCATGCACTCCCGCCCGAAATCAACAAGTCTTACTTACGGGGAGCGCTCGGGTTGAAGTAGAACTTCTCAGCGGCATCGATGGTCTCACCGGAGGCACCGTAGAGGTTCTTAAGCATGTAGGCCAGAGCGACGGCATCGCGGAAGTTACCGGGAGCCTTGTTCCACTTACCGGCATCCATCGAGGCACCCTTGGAAGCATAGTCCTTCACGCCGGGCATAGCCCAAAGCATAGCCTGAGCGCGCTTCATGGCATCGATAGGCAGCTCCATATCCACACCGTGAGAGGAGACACCGGCACGGCAGTAGGCATCGATTGCCTTACTGGCGGCGGCGGCATTGCCCTCACTGATGGTGCCGCTGATTTCCTCGGCCGGAATGGCGGCGGCCATGGCAGTTGCCAGAGCATACTGCATCCAGCCATAAGAGCTGCCATTGAGAGCGCGGCCCACACCGGAGCTCATGATTTTCTTAATATCAGCCTCGATATCGGCGACCGAGGCTCCGGAAGTACCCTTGCTGAGCACACCGGCAGCCACATACACGCCCTTATCTTCAGGAGCAAGCTGGTCGGGATTGGGCACCGAACGGAGCACACCCTTGAGGCCTTCGAAATCGAGCTGGCGGATGGCGCACTTAATCTCAAGGAGAGCGGCGCGCTCGGAGGGGTTGCGCTCCAGACCGGCAAAAGCGGTGTACTTCTCCTTAACGGCAGCGAGCTGCTTGCGGGCGGAGTCGAGCTCACCGAGCTTCAGAGCGGTCTCGGCATTGGCAAGATCCTGAGGAGTGAGCAGGAAGAACACCGCTACACCGGACACCTTGCGAGATACTTCGGCCTCCTGCGAGGCATCGAAGTACTTAAAGGCTACGTCCTTACCGGAGCCGATGGAACCGGTAATCATCATCTTACCCATCTTGGGGTTCTTTTCGGACACCTGCACCACGGCGGGCAGGCCCTTAGGAGCAGCGGCCTCCTGAGAATAGGCTACACCGGCCAGAGCAGCAAGCCCGACTGCAATTACATTATGAAGTTTCATGGTTATATTATCAAGTGTTACGGGTTACTTCTTCTTACCTCTGATCTGAGACTGGAACTGCTTACCTTCCTTGTCTTCGCGCTGTACGGCGGCATCGGAGGCGTACTGGTTAAGCAGGGTTACCACCTCATTGTACTTATCGCGGTCATCGGGAGTCATCTTCTGCTCGAAGCCGGACTCACGCAGACGTTTGACGTACACCTGAGCGGTGTTCCATGCGCGCCAACGGTCAGACGGTCTGAACGTACCCTGCAGGCGGTCGCCGGTGCTGGGCTTGTTGCGCTGCCAGTAAATCTCCATAAGAGCCTTACAGGCGGGGGCGGAGTAGGCTACGTTACCCATATCCTGATAGACGTTGGTGTAAACGGTGACGGCATTGTCGATATCGCCGGACTTGAAGAGAGCCTCACCATAGAGCATCTGCATGTCCTTGCGGCCCACGCGAATGTTGGCGTCGGAGTAACGCTTGGCAGCAGCGACGGCGGCGGCATAATCACCCGTTGCCATGTGCAGCTTGGTAATGCCCATGAGAGCCGGGCCGGCCACCTCCTGATTGGGCGACTTGGCAAGAGCCTCGAACATGGCGGCGGACTCGGCCTCCTTAGCCTTGTCGCCGGTCAGGCCGAGAGCATTGGCCTGACCGAGCTTGGCAAGGTCGAGGTACTCACCGCCTTGGGAGATTGCATGCTCGAAGTAGGAGAGAGCCGTATTGGCCTCCTCTGCGCGCATATCCTTGTTGTTCAGGCGGCGTGCATATTCGACCTCATAATTACCGACCTGCACACAGATGAAGGGAGTAAGATCAGAGGGTTTGAACTCGTTGGTCATGCGGCGGAAGGCCTGACCGATTTCGTTCTCCATCTTAGCGGCGGCATCCTTATCACCGGCCTTAGCAAGCTTGGCCTGAGCATCGGACATGGAGGTAAGCATGGCCATACGAAGAATAGCGTTGGTATACTTATCATCCTTCTTCACGCCGGGGAAGTTGGTGAGCTGCTCGGTCTTCTGCTCGAGGGTGAGCTCCTTACCGTTGAACTTCTTATAACCATCGGTATAGGAGGTGACATAACCATTGATGGTGGCCTCCATATCCTCGTTGATCTTACCGCTGGTCACAGCATAGTTTGCCTCACGGGCAATCACTTCCTGAGCCTTGGCAACGGCGGCGTCGAAGGTGGCCTTGTCTGCCTCCATGGCGTCGTTGAGAGAGATATTGACCATCTTCAGACTGTACTCACAGCCCTCATAGTCGGCCTCATTCCAGAAGCGCTGAGCGTACCCCTTCAAGCGGGCATCCATCGCCTTGGCGTCCTCATCCTTCATCTCAATCTCACGGCCATAGGAAGCCAGCATATAGAATGAGTTGGCGGCCACACTCTTACCCTTGTCATTACCGGCTTTCAGACCGGCCTCGGCAGCCTTCTCAAGAGCCAGGATGCCGTCGGGCTTGCGAGCGTCATCCTCACCGTTGATGAGAATGTTACCGGAGAGCATGAGCACGTGGGGATAGAGGTCATGACCCTCCCACTTCTTGGCGAAGGTATCGCAGTAACCGAGGGCCTGGTTCATGTCCTTCGTCATCGCGGAGGGATCACCGCCACCCTGACGGGTAAGCAGAGCGTTGATGGCGCTGAAGTAAACGGCGGGTTGCAGAGTGCTGTCATCCGGGAACTTAGCATAGTAGGCTTCACCGCACTCAACAATCTTGTCGAGGTGCTTGGCATCGAAGGGAACGAGCTTGGTGTGAGCATCGATGATGAAGTAACGGCACTGAGTCTCGTTCTTCACGGCTGTCTCGGGCTTAAACTTACCACCGGTAGCGGCGGCGGCAGCCAGCACATCTTCCTTCAGCAGAGCTTCACCGAGGGTAATGGTTTCCTCCCACTTACCGGTTGACCAAGCAGCGGCAACCTGAGCGAAACGAGCGGCAGGATAGAAGGCACCGGTCTTGTCACCTTCGGTAGCCTTGATGACTTCCTTAATGACGGGAATGGCCTCATCCCACTGACCGGCACCGCTCAGGCGAGCCATCTTGTTGATGAGAAGAGCAGTCTGTCCGCCCTCACCCATTTCCTTCATATCAATCTTGCCTTCGAGGGCAACGGCTCGCTCCTCTTCACCGGTGGAGCGGCAGAGCTGAGCAAACTGGAAGGTATTCTTGTCCTTCATGGACTTGTAAACAACCTTGCCGTCCTCCTTCACGCCCTGAGAAAGTCCCGGATAACGAGTGAGCAAAATCTCATAACCTGCCTTGGCCAGACGCATGGAGCCGTACTGCTGGGCAACGTTGGCGGTAGTAGCCAGGGCGTAACCTTCGAGATTGGTCTTGTTCTTGGAGAAGCCGGCATAGCTCTTGTAAAGAGCGGCGCAGTCACCGGAACGATAGGAACCGCCGGCGAGCGGGTCGGCCACGGCGGCCTTGGTCTTCTTCAGAATGCCATGCATGGACTTCAGAGCCAGAGCCGTCTCTTCCGTATCGGGCACCATACTCAGCAGACTGTTGGTGGAACGGGCAGCGTCATTGGCAAGCTTCTGGTTGCCGGCCTTCAGAGCATCCGTCGCAATCTTGGCGGACTTAAGAGCGTGGTTGAAGAAGAGGTTGCCGTAGCGGGCCATACGCACGGGGCCGAGGTCATAGCTCTGGGGATTGGCCTCGATAACATCATGCACCCAACCGATGTTCTCGGGATTGGTGTTGGCTACACGAATAATGGTCTCCAGACCGCCCATAGCCATATCGTCAGGCAGAGCAGCCTTAGCCTTGCGGCTCATTTCGAGATATTCGCCGGCCTTCTTAAAGTCGGGCTCAGGCTTAAGCAGGTAGGCCTGCAGGAGCATGAAGCAAAGTTGACCGTCCATCTTGGCTGCCTTCTCGGCCTTCGACACCTTGCCGCTCTGGTAGAGCTTGAGGTACTCCTCCATGTCGGGAATACACTCGTTGAACTTAGCGGGATCACCGGCAACGGGGGGCTTGGCCTTGGGATTGCCCTGTGCCTCCTGGAAGCGGCTGTATGCCATGTAGAAAAGCGACATGGTCAGGTAGTGGTCATAACCGGCACCGGCCTGGCCGTAGAGGTTCCTGTCAATCTTAGCGCGTTCCTGCATTTTCTTATCCTTAAAGCGCTCGGTCGTGTAGAGCACTTTGAAGGCATCATATGCAGCGCCATACTGCTTGGCAGCGCGCAGGATTGTGCCCTTCTTCCAATGGAAATAGGGCTCACTGTGGGCAAACTGCGCAGCCACGCGCGTCTTGCCGGCGCTGTAGAGCTTAATCATTTTATCGCACAGGTCAATGGCTTCCTGCACCTTATTCTGAGCAAGAAGAGCATTGACTTTCTTGGCTTCCGTTACTGCATCCTGACCCTGACAAACCATAGGCGCACTTACGGCGGCCATTGCCAGAATTGCAGCAGATGTTGAATATTTAATCATAAAACAGACTGGTTATTTGTTTGGAAGAGGGATAAAGAAAGGGGACGATGAGAGAGAGGGGACGGTTCACCGCTGTGAGGGGCGAACAAGAGAGGGGAGCTGCGGACCCGGCCGCCAAGCTCCCCTCTCCGGGGTTTAATTGTTCAGAGGTTCAGCACTCATTACTCATCGGCAGTGGTGCTGAGGCCTACGGAGTGGATGTCGGCTTCGGCCAGAGCAGCCATCACGTCAACGATGCGCTGGTGAGGAGCCTTGCCGGCGCCATGCAGCATAACGACGGGAGCAGTCTCCACGGCGTCTGCCTGTTCCTTCAGGAGCTTGAGGGACTCTACGAGGGAATCCATACGACGCTGCTCGAGGTAGGCAGGAGTGCCGGGCTCAAGTGAGGGATCGTAAGCCTGAGCTACGGTGAGGTCCTGATTCCAGGTTACCACGCCGTTGGACTTCACATAGATATTACCGGGGTCAATCTTGGGCTTCTGGGATGAAGAGCTGGTCGATGAAGCGGGAATGCTGATGTCGAGTTTCTTCTCACTGACGAGAGATGTTGCAACCAGGAAGTAGATGAGCAGCAGGAAGCAGCAGTCAATCATCGAGGAGATATTGGAAGTCATCTCCTCTTCCTCCGGCGGTTCGATTTTTTTACGTCTTGCCATATTAGTGAATCTATTCTATGGGTGAGAATTATTTAGCAGGCAGAGTACCGAAAACGATGTTCGTAACCTTAGCAGCGGCTGCGGCGCGGATGGCACCGGATGAGCGCTCCCAAGGAGCATCGGCGTCGCCGCGGAGGTAGAGACGAATCATCTCGGGCTTAATGCCCTTTCCCTCCATAGCCTCACGCTGCTTATTGATGAAGTCTGTAAGCTCCTGCGACTGAGACTTGGTGTAACCGATGCTGGCACCGCTACCGTCAGCCACACCCCAGATTGTACCGGAGGGATATGTCTGATTATACTTCTCCAGAGCCTTACCACTCTTAGCGCCCATCACATCGGGGTCTGCAAAGACGTTCACCACGATACAGCCGTTAGCATCCTTCATTTCCGAGGCGGAAACCGCATTGGGCATGTTCACACTCGGGTCTTTGGATACCGTAATCTGAGCGGCGTTCACAATGAAGAACATCAGCAGAAGGAAGCAGCAGTCAATCATGGGAGACATATCCATCTCACTCTTGACTTCTTCCTGAGATCTTGCGTTTTTCTTAGCCATGTGTCGGATTCAGAAAAATGTTGCTGTGTTTACGCCTGCCCGGTGAGTGACTCACATCGGGCAGGCCCGAAGGTAACAGGCTTAGGCCTGCTCCTCTTCTTCTACATACTCAACTTCCTCCTCTTCGCCTTCTTCGGCGCCGTCGTCACCCAGACCCTCAGGGATACGGGCAAGCTGAGCCTCGGCATTGATGACGTTGATGGAGGTGTTTACCATTTCCTGAATGGCGTTCACGCAGTCAGCCTCAAGAGCCTGCGCGTGCTTCTTCAGGAAGAAGAAAGCCGGCAGAGCAAGAATGGAAATAATCAGACCCCAGAAGGTGGTGAGCAGAGCCACGGAGATGGAGCCTGCGAGCTGGGCGGGGTCAGCCTGACCGGTTTCAGCCAGCACGGCGAAGGCGTCAATCATGCCCTGCACCGTACCGAACAGACCGATGGACGGAGCGATGGAACCGGCAAGAGCCAGCATGTCCACGTACTTCATCAGGCGGGGACGCTCGTTAGCAGTGAAGTCAGCGATGGCATCCTCAATGGCATCCTTACCCAAATCATCGGGGCGATTAGCATCAATATTAGGCAGAGCATAGGCGACCAAACGGCCCAGATAAGTGGGGCTGGTAGTAGCGTGCTGAATAGCGGACTGAGCACGGCACTCGGTCATAAGAGCCACAAGCTGAGCGCGGAGCTCCTCGGGGCAGAACTTCTTCTTCGTGAGATCCATGATGCTGAACACCACAAGGAACACGGTAATGGCGAAAAGGATGACGAGGGGAATCATCGTCCAACCACCATCGATAACCCACTTGTCAAGCATGGTCTTCTTAACCACAGCAGCGCCGCCATCAGCGGCATCCTGTGCCAGAGCCATTGACATAGAGCCCATTGCAACAACTCCGAGGGAGAGTGCACGTACGCCGAAACGAATGATCGTGTCTTTCATAATAGTAAAAATGCTGTTTATGCAGAATTGACGTCCTTTATTTAACCAAATTTTCGCAGATTGTCGAGCATGTTTTTCATGAAAACGGATTTTTCGCGAAGAATTCGGGCAGGAAGTATTATTTTTGAGGGCATTGAGACATTGAGTTGAGCATACGGGAGGCAAGTTCCGTGTTATCCATCACCCCGCGGAAAGCATGTGCACCGGCACCGGCAGCATAGAGCGGCACCGCCACACCGGTATGCTTGGAAGTGGCAAAATCCACCGTCACTTTGCCCGATTCGCGGTCGCCGTCCAGAACGGACAAACCACCGGTCTGATGATCTGCCGTAACCACCAACAAGGTTTCGGGATGACGGCTCATCCATTCCAGCACCACCCCAACCGCACAGTCAAAATCCAACACTTCGCGCACAGTCTCCTCTGCGTTACAAGCATGGGCGGCGCTGTCAATCGCGGAGCCCTCCACCATCAGAAAAAATCCCTTGGGTGACTTCTCAAGCTTTGCAAGAGCAGTCGCCGTGTAACGAGGTAAAAAATCCCCGCGCTGCGAAGCCGGGGGACAATGCTCCGGCGCAACAAGCTCCACCGAAGTTCCCCGAGAGCGCAGAGCTTCCGGTTGCTCCGGGCTGAAGGCCGCAGCACCCCCACCCACAACTACATCCCAATCCGCAAGAAGCAGCTCCCGCGCAATAGCCGAAGTCTTGCGACGACTCTTCACATGAGCATAGAAAGCGGCGGGAGTGGCATCCGTTATCGCCTTGGTTACGACCACCCCCGTTGCCATTCCCCTGTTGCGACAATGTTCCGCCAGCGATGTCAGACGCTTGCCGTCGGCATCCACCCCAACCGAGCCATTATTCGTCTTGCGGCCGCAAGCTATGGCCGTACCGGCTGCAGCGGAATCGGTTATCGCGGAATCGGCTGAAAAGGTAGTACAAAAAGCCGTGTACGGCAACTGCGTGATATTCAACTTACCCTTATTACAGAGCCATGCCGCCCACACATGTTCAGCCCCCATGCCGTCACCAATCATGAGAATAATATTTTTCGCGCGCGCACGTGTAGAAAGGGACAGCGACAAGGCCGAAGCCGGCTCATGTTCCGGCAAACCCTGCACCGTTTGGACAAGAGACTGCGAACTTGCACAACTCGTAAAAAACAAGACAACTATCGACAGCAGACAAAACTTCTTCATCGCACTCATTCTAGCACCTGCACTCATCGCTCACAAGAAAAAAAGGTCGCCACCATTTCGGCAGCGACCCTGAAAAAAATTGCAGAGAGTTCTGTACGAAAATTATTTACCCTTCTCGTCAAGCACCTTAACGGGCTCGGTGATGGGCTGCTGAACCTCGGGCTGAGCGCCGCAGTCCTTCGGCATGGGGTGCAGAATCGGAGCAGGCTGAGACTGACAGCAGCAGGAGCTGAGAGCTACTGCGCAGGCAACGGAAAGAATCAGAGTTGTGACTTTCATAGAAAAATAGCGTATGAAGTTATCGATGTATAGTAAAGCAGATTTCACGGTGATAGTCAACCCCTAATTTACATTTTTATCACCCTCTGTCTTTTTTTATCCGCCAATGGCAACATTAAACTTGAATGAGCCTGTCGCCTGTGCCATAATGCGCACGTAACCATGGCCAGGCGCAGACGCAAAAAAACTCAGGAAAAGAAGAAAAAGGCACCCAGTCCGGGCAGCCGCAAGCGCAAACTCATTACCATTCTTCTGGCCGTTTCGGCGGTCCTCATTCTCATTCCCATCATTACCTTCTATCAGGTTTTCAGTTGGTTGCAAAGCGACTCTTTCCGCACCAAATTAGAAGAAATCGTCAAAGACAAAGGACAGTCCGAGAAAGTCGCCATCAGCTCCAACCTGCAAATTGAAGACGACCAAGTTAAGCTGCAAGCTATTGATTTAGAGCGTGTGGACCTCATTCAACATGCTGAAGCCCGTCGCATTGTCGCCCACATCAAGCGCAGCGAATTGTTCAACCGCGTGCTCGACATCACCAAGCTCACCATGGAGGAGGCAGCGCTGCAACTCGACGGCAGTGCCATCGGCAATCCCCTGCCCCCCATCAGCAAAAGCGACGGTGGACTGCTCAGCAAACTGGCCCCGAAAAACTTTAAGCTGAACGCCTTTGAGTGCAAAGATGCCGACATCGTTCTGCAAACAGGAGAAAAGCGTTACAGCCTGACAGGCAGCTCAATTTCCGCCACTCCCCTCACACCGAACCAATCCGACGAATGGCAGATTATCGTTGAGAACGGCCGTGTACACACCCCGCACACCTACCTGCTCACCAGCAACATCAAGACCGCAACCATCCTTCGCAACAAAGAGACAACGGAGCTCTCGGAGTGCCGGTTCATGCTCACGCCGGGCGAACTGCGAGTCAAAGGCACCATGCAGAACGCCACTAAAGATTGGCTGGCCATCATGCGTGCCAACAAGGCTAACGTCGCGCGACTTCTCAGCGATGATTGGAAAAAACGCCTCACCGGCGAAATATACGGCGACCTCAAACTCATCGGCACCGGTACGAAAATTACCGAAGCCGGCGGTAACATCTCCCTGCAGCGCGGTGTGCTCGAAGCTCTACCCATCCTCTCCGATTTCAATCTGACCGCGGCCAAAAGTTATCGCAGCATCCATCTCGAAAAAGCAGAATGCCGCATCAGTTACCCCCACGCCAACGACCTCTACGGTCTGAAGAAGGCATGGTTGTTCGACAACATTGATTTACGTTCCAAAGACGGCAATCTTCGTGTAATGGGTCACGTTCTGGTCGGTTCGGAAGGAGAACTGCGCGGCACGCTGACTGTCGGTCTGAACGACAGTCTGGCCGGCATTCTTTCCGCCATCAATGAAGATGCCACCTCGCGCATCTTCAACGTTGAGGGCGAAGCCGGCTACCAATGGCTGCACATCAACCTCAGCGGCACGATTGATGAGCCCTGCGAGGACCTCAGCGCCAGAATTCAAACTGTCATGGCCGGCAGCATTAAGAGAGCCGCCACTCAAACCGTCACCAAAGCTGCACGCTCCACGAGCTCCATGTTCAACACTTTCGTCAACCGCACGCAGGAAATGATGGATGCCGTTGCTGAAGACGATGATGAAGAACCTCAGGTGCAAGAAGAGGCAACCCAAGAAAAAGAACGCTCCGTCGAGGAAAAATTCGGTGATAAAGCCGATAAGAAGAAAACATCCGTCAAAAATAAAAAAGCTCAGGCTAAAAAGTCAGCCGCCAAAAAGAAGGATGAGAAAGACGACGCGGGCGATGCCTTCGAGGATGCATGGAAGGAGAAACCCACCCGCAAGCCAAAGAAAAAAAACCGCGGCAGCGACGTTCCCGGAGCGACGGATGTTCTGGATCTCTTCTTCTGATAACCCTACGTCTATCACAATATGAGCACAGCAGATTCCTACCCCTCCCAATACATCGACTGTACCTGCACCATCTGTGAGCGATTTGCTCCTACTGCCTTTCGGGCGCTATTGCCCAACGGCAAACCCACAGTAGCATTCGTCCAGAAAAAGGAGGCTCACCTGCTCGACATCATTCAACCGGGAGACAAAGTGCTCTGCACCGTATGTCCGGCGGACTTTGAACGAGCCCGCATTCGCAGCATGGCATAAGCGGCGGCAAGTTGCTCAGGGCAAACGCATTTGAGTTGTGTCATACATCCTCGAGATTCAGGTATCCG
>JAUNRC010000053.1 GCA_030535875.1 Akkermansia sp.
GAAACAGCGGAAAGTCAATAAGAAATCCCGACATCGAAATGCGTTTGCCCTGGCAAGTTGCTATTTAAGCTTGCCAAAGCATCTTTCAGATGATAGAATGTCCGGCGTGACGCGTAGCAAATCCATACTCTCTCGTCTTTTACCTTTTACTGACCTTGTTCTGGCGCTTTGCTGTGCCTATGTAGCGCCCTGCATTGTCAACATGGTAGCCATTCACGTCGGCTGGGTACCGCAAAATGATTTTGATGTTTTCTCTGCGTCTCCCTTTATGGTTGGCGTTGCAGTAGCGGCGGTACCGGTTATCCTGCGCATGGTAGGTTTTTACCACCGCAACAACATGCAGCGTGTGTCCTCAGCGCTCAAACAGATTGTCGGCTTTCTGATATATTATCTGGGTTTCTTCGGTCTGTACCAGATTATTACTGACGGAAGTTCAGCCTACATGAACCACGTCATTCTCATTACACTTCTTCTGATTGTACCGGGACTGTTCCTGCGTTTTTACCTTCTTCAACTTTTGCAGTTCAAAGGACGCAAGCAACGCCGTCAGATTATCATTGCAGGCTCGCAGGAAGATATAGAAAAAGAATGGGCCAATCTGGCTGACTTCTGGAAGGACAGCCTTAACGTAGTCGGTCGTGTCGTCAGCGGACAGACAACTCAGGAAGAAGTCCAGCAACTCATCGAGAACAATCACGTTCAGCAACTCATCCTTTTCGGCGGCTTGCGTGCCTACCATGACATGGCCGACACCATCACCCGCTGTGAACTTCAGGGCATCGACATTTACGTCAATCTGCACAACACTCACCCGGTGAGCATGCGGGCAGACATCAGTGAAATTGGCGAACAGCGCATGCTCATTCTCACCTCCACTCCGGTATATTCCTGGTCGCGCCTGCTCAAGTGTGTGTGTGACCGCCTCATGGCGGCACTGGGCATCATCGGTACCTCTCCCCTGTGGCTCGTAGCGGCCATCGGCATCAAAATAAGCGACCCGAACGGCAGGATTTTCTACCGTCAGCAGCGCTCAGGACTGTACGGCAAACCCTTCGGCATGTGGAAATTCCGCTCCATGTACTCCGATGCCGACAAACGGCTCGACGAAATCAAAGCCAAGTACGGCAATGAGATGGACGGCCCCATTTTCAAGCTCACCAACGACCCCCGCATTTTCCCCTTCGGTCATTTCATCCGAAAGTACTCCATCGATGAATTGCCGCAGCTCATCAACGTGCTGCTGGGCGACATGAGCATAGTCGGCCCCCGCCCCCTGCCGACATACGAGACTGCGGAGTTCCCCGAAATTTCGCAGCGCCGCCGCATGAGCGTGAAGCCCGGGCTGACATGCTACTGGCAAGTGGAAGACCGCAGCGACAGCAAGGACTTCGGTCGCCTGATAGCCAAGGACCTCAAGTACATCGACAACTGGAGCCTTTGGACGGACATTGTTCTCATTCTCCGTACCATCCCCGTGGCAATCTTCGGTAAGGGCGCTAAATAATCCGCACCGGGCTCATGTTCCACATTGTCCTTTTTCACCCGGAAATCCCGCACAATACCGGTGCCGCCGGCCGCTTGGCCGTTGCGACCAATTCGCGGCTGCACCTCATTAAGCCGCTCGGTTTCAGTCTGGACGAAAAACACGTCCGCCGTACAGGCTTGGACTACTGGCAATATGTAGACCTCCACCTGTGGAACTCTCTCGATGAGCTCGAGGCCGCCGCCGCCCCCGAAGCAAACTTCTGGTACCTCTCCACCAAGGCCACCCACTCCATCTGGAGCCCGGAACTCCCACTCAGAGACGGCGACTACTTCGTGTTCGGACCCGAGAGTAAAGGGCTGCCCGACCGATGGATAGCCGCTCATCCGCAGACCGCCCTGCGCATCCCCATGCCCGGCGAGCACGCCCGCTCACTCAATCTCTCAACCTCCGTCGCCATCATGCTCTATGAGGGCCTGCGACGCTCCCTACCCTACGGCCAATTATGAAAAATATCGTCTACTTTGACCTCGAAACCCGACTCTCCGCAGCTCAGGTCGGCGGCTGGCACGAAGCTTCCAAAATGGGAATGTCCGTGGGTGTGACTTACTCCACTCGCGACAAGGCTTACCACATCTACACGCAAGATCAGGTCGAGGCTCTCATCGAAGAACTCCGTACTGCTGACCTCGTCGTCGGCTACAATCACATCGGTTTTGATTACCAAGTCCTTCAGGCTTTCACTTTCTGGACCCTCGCCGATGTCTCCAACAACCTCGACATCTGTACCGACCTCACATCACGTATCGGCCACCGCCTCAAGCTCGACTCCGTTGCCTCCGTCACCCTCGGCAACTCCAAGACTGCTGAAGGACTCGATGCCCTCAAATGGTGGGCTGAGTACGAAAAGACAGGTGACCCGCAAAAAATGCTCGATATTGCACGCTACTGCTGCTTTGACGTCAAAGTTACCATGGAAGTTCATAAATTCGGCGCCCTGAACGGCTACGTGAACTATGTCGACAAGAAAGGCGAAACCGTCCGCGTCGACGTAGATTGGCGCCTCGATTGGTAAGCCCCCTGCCCCACCAGGCATACACCATTCCCAAATTTCAGGAAGTTTTACAACTTCGCATAATTATTTTTGAACAGGAGGTATTTCTCCTGTGTCCCACCCGACAAGATGAACAACAACCTCACCACAAAACTCATGGAGGCGCTGCAAGTCGCACAGAAAAATGCTGCAAGCGGCGGGCGCGCCCAAATATACCCTGCTGAGCTGCTGCTGGCTCTGGTGGAACAGGAAGGGGGCGTGCTGGCCTCCGTACTGAACAAGGCCGGAGTGGAGCTTGCAGCCCTTGCCCGAGCCTTACAGGACAATCTGAACCGCAAACCTCACCAAACGGGAGCCGTGGCACAATCCCCCGGCATAGGCCCCGAACTGGACCGCTGTCTGAATGCAGCCGAGGAGCAGCGCAAGCGCATGAAAGATGACTACCTGAGCGTGGAGCACATCGTGCTCGGCATGCTCGAGGCAGACAACGAGCTGTGCCGCTTGCTGGAAGAGGTAGGGCTCACGCAAGCCCGCTACCTGCAAGCCCTCAAGGAAGTGCGCGGCAACCAGCGTGTAACGGACCAAAATCCGGAGGAAAAATACGAAACCCTGGAGAAGTACGGTACCGACCTCACCGCCCGCGCCCGTCAGGGCAAGATTGACCCCGTCATCGGTCGCGACGGTGAAATTCGCCGTGTGCTCCAAATCCTCTCACGCCGCACGAAGAACAACCCTGTGCTCATCGGCGAGCCCGGCGTAGGTAAGACCGCCATAGCCGAAGGACTGGCTCGCCGAATCGTCGACGGTGATGTACCGGAGAGCATGCAGGGCAAGCGACTGGTCAGTCTGAACATCGGCTCCATGCTGGCCGGTGCCAAGTACCGCGGTGAGTTCGAGGAACGCCTCAAGGCCTTCATCAAGGAAGTAACCTCCTCACAGGGAGAAATCATCCTCTTCATTGATGAGCTGCACACCTTGGTAGGTGCGGGTGCCGGCGGCGAGGGCAGTATGGATGCCGCGAACCTGCTCAAACCGGCCCTTGCTCGCGGTGAGCTGCGCACCATCGGAGCCACCACGCTGGACGAATACCGCAAGTACATCGAAAAAGATGCCGCTCTGGAGCGCCGCTTTCAGCCGGTCTATGTAGCGGAGCCAAGCGTGGAAGACACGATTGCCATTCTGCGCGGTCTGAAGGAGCGCTACGAAGTTCACCACGGCGTTCACATTACAGACGGAGCGCTGGTGGCAGCCGCCACCATGAGCAACCGCTACATCACGGATAGGTTCCTGCCCGACAAGGCCGTTGACCTTGTCGACGAGGCAGCAGCCCGCCTGAAAATTGAGCTCGACAGCATGCCGGCCGAAATTGATGAACTCAACCGCACCGCCATGCAGTTGGAAATGGAGCGACAGGCTCTCGCCCGCGAGAAGGATGCCGACTCGCAGCAACGCCTCGCGAAAATTACCCATGAGCTGGCAGACACCCGAGAAAAAGTCGAAGCCATGATTGCTCAATGGAAGAGCGAGAAAGATGTCGTCACCCTCGCCCGCGATGCTCAGCAGAAAATCGACACCCTGCGCACCGAAGCCGAGCAGGCTCAGCGAGCAGGCAACCTCGGTCGCGCCAGCGAAATCCTTTACGGCGAAATACCTGCCGCCGAAAAAGCCGCACGCGAAGCCCGACAGGCCCTGCTCAAGCTCCAAGAGAGCGGCAGCGGGCTACTCAAGGAAGAAGTGACGGAAAGCGACATCGCCAAGGTGGTCTCGACTTGGACCGGCATTCCGGCAGCACGTCTCGCAGAAGGTGAGCGCGAAAAATTGCTGCACATGGAAGAGCGCCTCGGAGCACGCCTCATCGGACAGAAAGATGCCGTCAAGGCCGTAGCCGATGCCGTTCGCCGCTCCCGCGCAGGCCTACAGGATGAAAATCGCCCGCTGGGTTCCTTCATTTTCCTGGGGCCGACCGGTGTCGGTAAGACCGAGCTGGCCAAAGCATTGGCTGAGTTCCTCTTCGATGACGAAGGAGCCATGGTTCGACTGGACATGTCGGAATATATGGAAAAACACAGCGTATCGCGCCTTATCGGAGCACCTCCCGGCTATGTGGGCTATGATGAGGGCGGCCAACTCACCGAGGCCGTGCGCCGCCGCCCGTACAGCGTGGTTCTCTTCGACGAAATCGAGAAGGCTCATCCCGACGTATTCAACGTCCTGCTGCAAGTACTGGACGACGGCCGCGTGACGGATGGTCAGGGCCGCACCGTAGACTTTACCAACACGGTGCTCATCATGACCAGCAACATCGGCTCACAGTTCATTCTGAATGAAAGCGATGCCGCCACCCGCAATGAACGGGCCCTCGATGCCCTGCGCGGTCACTTCCGCCCCGAGTTCCTCAACCGAGTGGATGAAATCATCATCTTCAACCGCTTACAGCAGGATGAGCTTGCCCGCATCATCGACATTCAATTGCAGCGTGTGCGCAAACGTCTGGCTGACCGCGGCCTCAAGCTGGAACTCTCGGCAGCAGCAACCAAGCTGGTTGCAGCGCACGGCTACGACCCGGTCTACGGAGCCCGCCCGCTCAAACGAGCCATTCAGCGCGACATTCTCGACCCGCTCAGCCTTGCTATTCTGGCCGGTCGCTACCCCGAGGGCAGCACCATCCTTCTCGATGTCGAAGGAGAGCAAATTGTGCTGAAATAATATCCCACCCAACCGCCATCAGCCGCAGCTCGTCAGCTGCGGCTTTTTTTTCTTCCCGAAAGGCAACTATCATGTTATGTTATCAGGCATGAGCAAACTCCTGCCACTCCTCCTACTTACAAGTAGTCTGACGGCCGCTACGGTACAACCGCCCCCTCCCACCTACGTCTGCCAGCGAGCAACAGGAGATATCACCATCGACGGCAAAGGCGATGAGCTCTGCTGGCAACAAGCCATGGCGCTAAGCCCCCTGCGCGACATCGAAGGTAGCAACATTGCACATGCGACCGATATCCGCATGCTCTGGGATAATCAGTACCTCTATGTACTGGCCGACATGAAAGAGCAACACCTGTGGGCCACACTCACCGAGCGCGACTCCGTCATTTACCACGACCCTGACTTTGAGGTATTCATCGATTCCGAGGGGAGCGGTAACAACTACATCGAACTGGAAATCAATGCTCTCAATACCGTATGGGACCTCTTTCTCACAGCACCCTACCGCAGTTCCCATCATGCCCTGCATGACTGGAATATACCGGGCCTCAAACATGCCGTACACCTGCGCGGCACCCTCAACAACGCAAGCGATACGGATGAAGGCTGGAGCGTGGAGCTTGCCATTCCGTGGAGCAGCATCACCGCCCATTCCAACCAGCCCCGGCACACCGCGCCACCGGCTCCCGGCAGCACCCTCCGCATGAACTTCTCACGGGTAAATTGGCAGGTAAGCCCCGATGCGAGCTCTGCTTGCGGATACCGCAAACAGCAGGATACTCAAGGGCACCCCCTACCCGAGAGCAATCATGTATGGGCTCCGACCGGCATCATCAACATCCACTATCCTGAGTTCTGGGGTTACGTTCGACTGAGTGACAAAGCTGCGGGCAGCGGCTACGAAGGCATGGTGGCACCCGCTACGGACAGCGCCCAAAGACGACTTTACGCTCTTTTCAACGAACAACTCCGTCACAAAGCGCTGCACGGTACATACTCCTCCGCGCTGCAAGCATCGCAGGTCGAAAATCTCTACATCAGCCCGGAGCGCTTCATCATCGGCACAACAGCTACGGACGGCACCCGCCTCACCCTCGACAACAACGGAAAGCTCTCCTGCTCTGCGCCCGCCGCTCCGCGCCCGCCCCTCTACCTCTGGGTGCAAGGCGGCAAACAGGAAGGCAATACCCCGTGGTGGCAACAGCACTTCGCGCGACTGGCGGAAATCGGCATACATGCCGTCATCATCGGCGGCAGTCATGCACAAATTGCTCACCTCACCCCCATCGCCGCTGAGCATGGATTGCAGGTTTACGCATGGCTCTGGGCACTCAATCGCCCTCAGGATTCCACCGTCCTGCAACACCCCGACTGGCACGCCGTCAATCGCGAAGGCAAGTCCTGCCATGCAGCACCGAACCGCCCCTATGTCGAGTACTACCAATTTCTCTGCCCCGGCCATAACGAGGTACGCGAGTACCTGCTGCAACAAATTGACAAATTGGCTGCCATTCCGGGACTAAGCGGCATACAGCTCGATTACATGCGCCTGCCGGATGTCATTTTACCACGCGGACTATGGGGCAAATACGGCTTGGTCATGGACCGTGAGTGGCCGCAATTTGACTACTGTTACTGCGAGCGCTGCCGACAGGCCTTCCGAGCGGGCAGCGGTCGCGACATTGCGCCCGCTGCCGAGCAGGACAAAGACTGGCACCTCTTCCGCCTGCAACAAGTGGCCCATCTTGCCAATGTTCTCTGCGAGCGCATACGCCGCCACCATCTGAAAGCGGCCTGTGCCGTCTTCCCCACGCCGCATATCTCCTCCTCCCTCGTACGACAAAACTGGGCACTTTTCAACCTCGATTTGGCCCTCCCCATGACCTACCACAACTTCTATCAGGAAAATCTCCATTGGATTGCACAATGTACAAGGCAGGCTGCCGCTCAGAGCGACAGGCGCATACCGCTGGCACCGGGACTGCACCTGCCCGACATGACGGCGGAAACGCTTCGCGAAACACTGGAAATGCTCCGACCATGTTCACCAAGCGGCATAGGGCTCTTCTGTGACGATGACCTAACCCCCGAACTGGAACAGGAACTCCGCCGCCGACGGCAGGCCACTCCGTCACCATAACAGCATTCCCCCGGCTCTGCTTTCGCAGAACCGGGGTACCACAATCATTCATTATCTCGAAAACTCCCTCACAGCCGATGAGGAAGAAGTAAAAAATCACGCGAACTCAAAGCGGATGACCGAAGGCCAGGCGGTCATACTGCTCATTGGCGTAACGATGGCGCGGATGCGACGTTCGCATATAAGCCTCATGAAGCGGATGAGCCGGGTCATTGGCGATGCGGCGGGCCTCGTCGCGGGAGTCACCGGGGCTACCGGTGTGCATGGGTGCCTCCTCCAGCAGCGTGGCTGCTGCCAACATCAGGCGAGCAAAGTCGGCATTCGCCCGCAGGGAAGGAGCCGTCGTCAGCTCCTGAACATCCACTCCGGCACGCTCACCGAGCTGAGTAAGGAAGTTACTCACCATCTGCATGTTATCATCATAACGGCGTCCCCATTCCTGCTGAAGCTCAGCATCGGCCCCGGCAATGGCGGCCGCCTCCGCCTCGTGACCGGCTAAGAGCATGCGGCGCCCTTCTTCCGCATAGCGCTCGCACAGCGCAGCCATCGCCGGAGCAGGCACGCCGTACTCATAGGCCACCTGAGAAATCGAGGCGGCTAAAGCCGGGTCCCAAAGTTCATCAGGTGTATTTTCCGGACGGGGAATGGCATAGCCCTCGGCCTCGGCCGGCAAGCCTACTGCCGTTCGGAATGCCGCCATGCGGCGCTCATCGTGCACATCGGGATATCCCTTCATGCGCTCCAGCATGGCATAGCTCTTGGCCAAGGCCTCGGGACGACGGAATTTCCCCAACGTAGTAGCATAGGGCTGAAGTTCCGCAAACTGCTTGTACCAGTCAGGAGTGAACGCGCCGTCGGCATCGGTCACCGCTACCGGCATCACAACGGTCTCCGGTTCGGAATCGCTCAGGCGCTGAGTATCCTCTGCGGCAGCAGCAGCCACCGCCTGCGAGGGCTTATCTTCATTATTATCAGGCATATTATGCATGGTCTTCTGTATTGGTGCTTGGTGTTGTTTCCCGCTCGGCCAGCTCCAACTGGTGGCGGATGACAAGGAATACTTCGCGATGAGCATCCCGACGCATGGCATCGAGGGGATCGTAATCACCGCGTTTACCCTGAAAAACAGGCAGGTGGGTCTCGAAGCGTTCCTCCAACTCCGAGAGAACCTGCTGCCCGACAGGTGTAGCAAAGAGAGAATAAAGACGGCGGCGCGCAGCACGGGCTCGCTCGGCGGCCTTTTTATCAATCGGTATCATCATGACGGTAACGGTAATGAACTGACATCGGGCATAAGAGCGGGTGCCGGTCCGGCATCACCCTCCTTATCGGGAATAGGGGCAAGCTCTGCCGGCATAGCAGCCTGTTCGCGCTCACGGCGCAAGCGCTTCACTTTGTACTCCGGTCGCAAAATCTGCTCCGGCACCCCATCCAGACGCGCCGAAAGGCGGAAAGCGGAATCGAGGTCAACATGGTCGACCAGAGAAGGTTCGAGTGCGGAAAGAGTCTGCAAGCGCCCCAGCGCACGCTCCATGCCCTCGGACTGTATACGGCGCATAATCATGGCGATACGCCCCTGATAGACCACATGCGGCTCCGCCACAACAAGCTCTCCGCGCCTGTCATTATCGAGCACAGTAGTCGGTGGTTTAGGAAAACGCCCCAACCTGAACAACAGGGCAAACACACGCTCCATGAGCGGCTGAAAATCACAGGCAAAAAGCGTGAAAGAGGGAGAGAAAAGCATGACCCTCTCATTCTCACGGGCATAGACCTCTGCGGCTGTCATCTGTTGCTTGCGCTCGTTCCAGAGCTCAATCATGGGAATGAAAAAAGCACGATTGATGCTCTCCTGCTTCTGCCGCAGGCGGTCCATTCCCACATCGTAGCGCCCCTGAGTAGCCCATTCACGGGGATAGCCCAGACTGGCGCTCTCGGGATTTATCAAAGTACGACCACCAGCCCGCAGGTCCACCTCGCCCACCTGATTAGCCAGTTCCAGAATGCGGGGAAATGCCGCCACCTCTCCCAACATATCCAATATGCGGTTGAGGAACTGCGCCTGCTCAATGTCGGGGTAAACCAGGCGCGCAGGAGCCAGCCCGTAGGGGCTCTCTCCCCATTTAAGGAAACGTGTAACCATGTACGGCATCTCACGATAACCGCTCTCCTCCACATTGCAATGGTCATCCAAGCTATAATAAATGCTCTGCCAAGCCATATCGCGCGCCGTACTGCGTGAGCGATTACGCCGCTCACGAGGGCGCACGACATGAAGAAAGCGCAGACAAGGGCTGTGTTTATCCTGCGCAGCGGTACAAAGCGCCTTGGCACGCGGCCCCAGTGCAGACAAGCCGAACTGACTTTCCGCCTGATGAGGAGAAAAGGTAAACTCGCGAATATAAGTATCGATTACCCCTTCATCATTCTCGGCACAAACAAATTGCCCACAGGGAATATGACGGAACATCAGCCTGCCGCCCCGTGTGGTACCACAGTACAGACTACCGGTACCCAGCGCCACTCGGTCCAGAAAGCACTCATGCAGCGCCGTATAAAAATTGCTCAATGCCAACTCGCGATTGGCAATTTCCGAACAACGGTTGTACCAGGACTGCGCCTCATCACCGGCTGACGGTACAGGGCTCTCCCATTTGAACCACAGTTCATGGCTGGGGGTCATGTAGCTCATGTGCGCACTCGCCAACTTCTGGCAGGCCTCTACGGCTGTTGTATCGCTCAGGCGGCGCTGCCCACTCGGTTCATCCGAGGGGGACATTTCATCTCCCGACTGCGGTCGCCCCGGCAGCACATAATGGCGCAGGCGCTCCCACCACCCTTCCCAGGGAACACGAGCGGCCCGAAGATTATGATATATCGTCTGTACGGAATCGTCCGACATCGTATCAACCCAAAGTGGTGTTATTACTGTTCTGCGCAGCGTTTGTCATAGCGCTACCGTTACTCCGACCGGCGAGAATGGTGGAGAGCAGCCCCTTGCGACGTACAGACTTCTGATCATAGTCGGCGCGAGTGTCCGTCTCGGCAACTTCCGCCACAACAGGCGGCTCGCTCAAAGTGGGAGTACTGTTGACGGAGGGAGCGGAGGGTTTGAGAAATCCCATAATATCTTTATATCCTTTCTGTTAATTATGTTTTCTTTCAGGTGAACACAGGCGCTGCCAGCTCAGACGGTGAGGGGATGAACCTCGCAGCCCTCGCTGAAAGCAAGCCCAACGACAACGCGGAACCTCACAGGCCAAACGTCGTGCCAGCGACAAATCTCCCGCCAACAGGTGTACATACCAACCGTCAGCCCCTTCAGGACTTTCGGCAAGATTGTACCAATCCTGCGGACGACGACTATCGGCAGCCTTCATCAACACAACAAGGCGCGGCAACCATACAACCACGCCGGCAGGATTGGCCGCCAGAGCGGCAAGGTCAGCCTCGGGGTCGCGTCCGCACTCCCTGTAATAGTTCAGAGCCAGTCTGCGTGCATCGGTGCTCATGTGACAAAGCCTAGTCCGAATGTGCCTCTTTTCCAAGAAATTTTGCACACTCCGCTTCGGTTGTACCACCGATGGCACCACCGAAACCATGCAGGGCTTTTCCATTGCGCTTTCTGCCGATTCGTGACAATCTCAGTAACATTCCGATTAACCATTCTCTACTGCCATTTCACCATGTCAGACGAACCGCCATCCCATGTTCTCACCCCGCTGGACATCTGCAACCTCGCACTGGCCAAGCTGGGCGAATCCCCCGTCCCTGCCCTCGATCCCAACGGAAGCCCGGCAGCAAGACTGTGCTACAGCCACTACCACCCCGTGCGCCGAGAAGTGCTCTCCACAAACAGGTGGTCCTTTGCAACCACCCTCGTCACCCTCTCTGCCGCACCCGATGCCGGCGAGCGCAATCTCCCACACCACCTCCCGCCCGATTGCCTTCGCGTGCTTGAGGTAAGCAGTCCGGGCTGGACCCTGCGAGGGCGCTCCATTTACTGCCCTGCCGCTAACATCAAAGTACTCTACATCACCGATGAGGAAGACACCTCCCTCTTCGAGCCGCTTTTTATCGAAGCTCTGGCCACCAGACTCGCCTGCAAACTCTGCATACCGCTCACCAGCAGCACCACCGCTCGCGAGGCGCTCACGCAGGAATATCACCGCCTGGCACTCCCGCAGGCTGCCCATATCAATGCCGTTCAGGACCGCTCGAATGACACTCACCCCCTCTATAAACTCTGGCGCAGGAGTTTTTCACAATCTTAAATGTTCACATTGTGAACAAGTCTGTTCATAACCTTGCGAACAAATCATCTTATCCAACAACTATCAAACAATTAGAATATCTGAAAACATTGTGAATAACTTTGTGAGTAACTCCGAATATGAAAGCAATAGATTTTGCCTGTAACCTACTGAAAACACTCAGCGAAAGCAATCTGAGCACCACCAATGAGCGAGTACTCTTCTGCGTGGCTGCCGGACTGCACCACAAGGAAGACATCTGCACCTTCATCGGCAACAGCAGCGCCGTTTCCGTCAGCCTCAAACGCCTCGCAAACCACGGATTCGTCGTCCTGCAAAACAAGGTAACCGAGTATTACAGCCTGACGGATGAAGGGCGCAGTCATATCGCCCACCTGCTGAGATTTCTTCCCACCCCGCGTACCGCATGAGAAAAAAGAGACATCTTACCATAGAAGAAAAAAGAGACTGGCTGGCCAGCATATTCCGGGACGAAAGCGGTGACTTCAGTCAAGCGGACAAGTTCAAGGCGCTGACGGAAGATACGCGACTGGCACAGATACAGGAAGAAAAAGAACAAAACGCCAACTCAGCGTGTGAGAAGAAGAGCAATGGCGTTTTCCCGGGACTGGCAGACATGCTGCCGCCCCCCATGCCGGAATAAAAAAAGCCCCCGTTGCAGCAACAAACTGTAACGGGGGCGTGACTTATCAAGCTTCTCGCATTTTCCCCCCAAAAAAAATGTGCAAAATTTGCTAACGAATGAGATAAAAAAGGCTCTTTTTCAGATTTGCTGATGAATCTTAGCTGCCACAATAACGCAATTTTAAATAAAAAGCAGTAGTTCAGTCTTGCTTTTGCTTGTAACACGCGTTACAAGAGGTTGATGCTAAATAAAATATTCAAAAGCAAAGGCTGGACTACCGCTGGATTCAATAT
The DNA here is from genome assembly GCA_030535875.1 of Akkermansia sp. Classification (GTDB taxonomy): domain Bacteria; phylum Verrucomicrobiota; class Verrucomicrobiia; order Verrucomicrobiales; family Akkermansiaceae; genus Akkermansia. The sequence continues at coordinate 12,576 of JAUNRC010000053.1, forward strand.
CTCTCAAAACTGGATTTTTGTCAAGCTAGTAATTGACGGAAGATGTCAATTTTTCTGTCCACACTGTGGTACAGCACTCATAAGACACACAAGTAGAGAGATTAAGATAAATGGCTCATCCCCCGGAAGCTTTGCGAAGAAGGCTTGTAGGCATGCGATATATCCTGCTCAGAGCAAATGAAAAACTAGATCAGAGCAGTGAAGAGCGCCTCAATACGCTTCTCTTATTCAACCGCACACTTAATAAGGCTTATATACTTAAGGAACAATTCCGTAGCATCTTTCGATGCAACAACGAATATAATGCCATTATCACTTATTTCATGGATTAAGATGAGTGTGGCATCCGGGATTCCTCTTTTGAAACGCTTTGCCATTGGGATTGCTGATAAGTTCAACGGAATCATGAACGGTATACGGTATGGGGTCAACTCTGCGCGCATAGAGTCGGCCAACGCGGCTATTAAACGTATCATGTCCCGCTCTTGCGGGCTGGGGGACTCTCACTATCTTTTTGACAAATTAAGGCAAGCCTTTTTCCTCCGACACCCATTTCTGAGGTTGAAGTTAATCCCCATCTGTCAGCAAATCTGAAAAAGAGCCTAAAAAAATACTTTGTCCATCAGGGCAAACGCATTTCGATGTCGGGATTTCTTATTGACTTTCCGCTGTTT